>SXOW01000167.1 GCA_005778315.1 Acidobacteriota bacterium | reverse complement strand
GTCTGAGTTCAAGTTTGAACCGCAACAGTAGCTACTCGTCATAGAAGCACTCCTCCGGCGTGCGGTAGCCCAGTCGCTTCCTGGGTCTGGTATTGAGACAGTGGGCGATGGCGTCACAGTCGCGCTGGGTTAGCCCGGTCAAATTCGACCGCTTGGGGAGGTACTGACGGAGGAGTCCGTTGAGGTTCTCATTGGTACCGCGCTCCCACGACTGAGAGGGCGTCGCGAAGTAGAAGGGGACACTCGTGGCGGCCTCGACGGACGCGTAGTCGTGGAACTCCGTGCCGTTGTCGGCGGTCAGCGTGTCGAAGCGATGGGGCGCCCGACGGATCAGCATACGGAGGCGCCGGCTCATGCCGCGACTTCCCCGGTTCGCGAGCTTCCCGAGCATCGAGAAGCCCGTCTTGCGCTCGACCACGGTCGCGACGCCGTCCTTGGCACCTACGCCCACCACGGTGTCCAGCTCCCAGTGCCCCACCGTGGTCCGTGCCTCGACGATGGCAGGGCGTGCGGAGATATGGCGTTGGCCGGCGAGCCGTCCGCGGCTGTCGTAGCGGTGGTGCCGCTGCCGCCGTTGTTTCGCGGCGCAGCGGGGGTGTCGGTAGAGCGGCCCGCCCCGGCCCTTGTCGCGCCAGATATGGGTGTAGATCGTCTCGTGGCTGATCAAGAACGCGCCACTGCGCCGAAGCCGGCCGGCCATCTGCTCGGGGCTCCAGCGCTGCCGTCAGTAACCCTCGACCAGGCGCCCGTGGTCGGCGGTGAACTGGCGGTTTCGTCGGGACCGCGAGCGGCGGCCGCGCGTGCGTTCGGCGGCTTTGCTGGGGCGATACGCGTGGTCGCTGACACCGCTGTTGCGCTGGAGCTCCCGTGAAATCGAACTCCGGTGCCGGCCCACGACCTCGGCGATCTCGGCCTGGTTGAAGTCGTATCGTCTCAGCCGCGCGATCATGTATCGTTCGTCCGAGGTGATCTGGTGATACCTCATCAGCGACTCCCCTTTCTTACCAGTTGGAGGAATCGTCGAGTATCCCAGATCGCCTCACTTGCGGCGAGCCCGGGTGTTGCACTTAGTATCTGAATTCGCCTCCCATAACACAGGAGTGAACTGGACATGACCCCCCAAGAAGCCACGACGGTTGCAACCTTTCTGATTGGCGACTTCGAGCAGGAAATGCAGACGACCCAGCGGGTGCTCGAGGCCGTGCCGGCCGACCATCTCGACTACCACCCGGACGCGAAGGCCAAGACCGGACTGGGCCTCGTCCGACACCTCGCGCTCGAAGACGCCTGGCTGCTCAACTGTGTCGCGGACGGTGCCTTTGTGCCGCCGCCGGACGATTCCGACGCGTGCGGGATCATGACCCCTGGCGATGCGGTGGCGCGCTACAAGGAGAAGGTTCCGCCTGCGCTCGCACGTGTGCGCGGCATGTCCGGTGATCAGCTCAGCGCCGTACTCGATCTGTTCGGCATGATGCAGGCGCCGGCGGTGAGTTTTCTCGCGATGGCGCTGAAGCATTCGGTGCACCATCGCGGGCAGCTCAGCACGTATCTCCGCCCGATGGGTGGCGCCGTGCCCGGGATCTACGGGCCGAGCGCCGATACTCAGACCGAGACGCAGTAGGAGGTGTGTCATGCGGACGACCATCAGCCTCGGCGCTGCCGTGATTCTGCTCGCGGCGGCGGCCGCCTCCGCCCAGCGCCAGGATCCGATCCACGGCTTTCTTACCGCCGCCGACGGCGTGCGGATCCACTACGCGGACATGGGGCGTGGCACGCCGGTCGTCCTCATCCACGGCTACACGGCCAACGCAGAGGGCAAGTGGTTCAAGTGGGTATCGCCCAGGCGCTGGCGCGGAAACGAACCGCGTCGTGGCGATCGACGCGCGCGGGCACGGACAGAGCGAGAAGCCGAACGGCTGGGGCGATGTCGCGGGCTGGGCAGGTGATCCGTCCCGACCGGTCGAACTCGGTGGCGTAGCGGCGCACGACCCCCCGATACCCAGCCCGAGCGTCACGACGACCAGCGTCGAGAAGCCCCCGTGATCGACTACCGGACGGGCGTGACCCTGCTCAGCGGGTTTGCCGAGTTCTCGGCGATGACCTTCAACATGCTCGGCCATGTCGAGCCGGTCCAGGTTACGGCCGGTATCGTCACGGGGAATTACTTCGACGTCCTCGGCCTCAGCGCGGTGGCCGGCCGGACGTTCGACGCCCGCGAGGACGGCCCGGTCCGCCGAACCGGCCATGGTGCTCACACACGAGTACTGGATGCGCATGTTCGGCGGCCAGCCGAACGTAGTCGGGCGCACGGTCCGCGTCAACGGCCGCACGCTCACCATCGTCGGCGTCCGGCAGCCGGCGCCCCACTACCCGCAGCGGACCGACCTGTTCGTCAACATGGTGACCAGTCCGCACCATCTCAGCGCCACTATGGTCCAGGGACGGACACATCGTATGACCGAGGTCTTCGCGCGGCTGACGCCAGGCGCCAGCGTGGTGCAGGCGAACGCCGACCTGGCGCGCGTCACGTCGCGGGTGCAGGCGGACCATCCGGACGCGTACGAGCCCGCCGCGGGCCATCGCGTGGTCGCCACGCCGCTGCGGGAGGTCCTGACCGGCGAGGCGCGACTGACCTTGCAGCTGCTCATGGCCACGACGCTGCTGGTGCTCGTCATCGCGCTGGCGAACACCGCGAACCTGATGCTCATGCGCCTGGTGGGGCGGGAGCAGGAGCTGGCGGTGCGCTGGTCGCTCGGCGCCGGCGCCTGGGGGATTCGACGCCTCCTGTTGCTTGAGAGCGGGCTGCTCGCGCTCGGCGGGGCCGCCCTCGGTGTCGCACTCGCCTGGCCGGCGGTGGATCTGCTCGTGCGCCTGGCGGAGCGGATGACCCCGCGCGCCGCCGAGATCCGGGTGGACGGCGCTGTGCTGGGCTTCACCGTGGTCGTCGCGCTCATCGTGGCCGGCGCGCTCGCGTTCGCGCCGTCGCTCGGGCGGTTGCGCACGCTCGGCACCTCGCCGGCGCTCAAGGATGCGCGCGTGACCCCGGGCGGCTCGCGGCGACGGGTCCAGCGGGGGCTCGTCGTCGCGCAGCTCGCGGTGACCGCGGTGGTGCTGACCACCGCCGGACTGCTCGCCCGCACGCTGCTGACGCTCCAGGCCGTGGACCCTGGCCTCGAGCCCCAGGGCGTGCTGACGATGGAGGTGCCGATCGAAGGGAATGATCGGTCGCGGGGCGACGTGCTGACGCTGTACGAGGAGATGTAGCGGCGGATAAGGGGGCTGCCGGGTGTGGTCGATGTCGCCCTTGGGTCCAACGTCCCGCTGCGCGGCTCCGATGTCATGCTCGAGGTGGTGGTCGATGGCGAGGCGCCGCGCCCCGGTGAGCCGACCCCGCGCGCGGAGTACCGCACGGCGTCACCCGAGTATTTCGAGGTCGCGGGTATTCCGCTGCTGCGGGGCCGCGCGTTCGATTCGGCGGACCGCGCCGAGACGGAGCGGGTTGTGGTCCTGACACAGAACCTCGCCGACCGGCTGTTTCCCGATCGTGATCCGATCGGTCGCCGCGTGGCCTGGACCGGCGATGTGCTCCGGTTCATTCCGGTCTCGGGCGACTGGCGCACGGTGGTCGGCGTGGTCGGCGATACGCGTGACGCCGGGCCGGACGCCGAGCCGCGGCCAGTGCTGTATCAGCCGTTCGCGCAGGAGGTGTTCACCGGCGCGGTGCTGGTCCGGACCCGATCGGATCCGGAGGCCGTCGCCCCCGCCGGCGCGCGCGATCCATCAGGGGTAGGTCTTAAAGTCCATCCTTCCGGCCTCGCGCATCAGGCATCAGTGTCGAGACGGCCAGAGGAATCTGGGCCGGCGGGTCTAACACCGCCGGGGAGCGTGATCGTGCCGACGGTCACCCCCGGGTCACCACGACCACTGTGGGCGACGTGGTCCAGGCCAATGCCCGACCGACCGGAATGGTGGGCTCCACGAGCAGCGCCACGCCGGAGAGCGAGAGACCGATGCCCGCGCTCGTGCGGCGCGGGTGACGTCCATGTCGGCAAAAATAGTAGAGCACCACGGCGTCCCGGTATCTGCGTGGTAAGGTGCCGACTGTCCGCCGACCGTCTCGTCCAACTCGCGAGCCTGCATCCCTGCAAGGACGTCTGCGGACCGCCCCGGCTCGGCGGTATCCTCCAACGGCACCTCCGTCAGACGACGGCGCCGCACCTCGGAGCGATAGAGGTTGGTGGCCAGGGCGAACAACCAGGTCGAGAGCGCCGCGTCGTCTCGCCATTGGCCGAGGCGGCGATACGCTTGGACGAACGCCTCCTGCGCCACGTCCTCCGCCCGCCAGTGGACTCAGGCGAGCGGCTGCCACAGGCGGACGCCGGACCGCTCGGCGGCCTGTTGCAGCGGGCCGTCCTTACAGCCCAGAGCGAGCTGACGTCGCCGGGCCAGTTCGAGGTAGGCGGCGTCATACACTGAGATTTGGTAGGTGGCGGCCAGCTCTGACAGCCGCGAGAACGCCAACGTCGCCATCTCGTGGTCGATGCGCAGCGGAAGCCCACGAAGCCGTTCCAGCCCCGTCTGCCGGTCGACGTGGGTCAATTTCCGGCGGCGCACGAGGACAGTGAGCGCGTTGGCCACCTCCAGCGGCCACAGCGCGGGAACTTCGATAGTTGCGCCCTCAGCAATCGCGTCCAGCATCGCGGCGGTGTCTTTGGTGGCCTGGGCCGGATGAACCCACCCGACGGCGACCGATGCGTCCGCCACGAACGCTGGCTTCACAACCGACCCTCATCGATCGCAGAGCGGGCCTCGCGGTCCGAGAGCGTCCCCTTCCGCCTCCGCCGGATCCGTTGCTGCAGCTCACGCAGTCCGTCGACGGCAGCGCGGACGTCGTCGAGGCGCGGGGCCCCCTCCGGTATCAATCGGGCGACCGGCTTGTCGTGGCGCGTGATGACGACCTCTTCGCCGGCGGACACGCGGTTCAGCAGCTCACCAAAGCGGGTCTTCGCCTCGAACGCAGTCATCGTGGCCATGCTCGCTCACTCAAATAGACCAGTCATTAACCAGTCTAGCACGGCACACGGTCCGCGCGGCCGTGAGCGTGAGTTCGGGCTCTCGCCCGCGAGGGGCATTGCGGTTTCC
>SXOW01000166.1 GCA_005778315.1 Acidobacteriota bacterium | reverse complement strand
CTGCCAGTTTTCGATCGGACCGGCGTCGATCAGCGCGCGTTTGCGCGACCGCTCGCGTGGTACGCGGGTGGGCAGACCTTCGAGGCCCGCAACGACGCTTATGCCGAATGTGCTATCGACCTCCTAGAAGACGCAACCCGGACCTGCCTCGAGCGTGCGCAGATCCAGCCGACCGACATCGACCACCTGTTCTGTGTCACGACCACTGGCCTGACCACGCCGAGTCTAGACGCGCGGCTCTGCGCCAGGCTCGGGTTTCGGTCCGACGTGCGCCGCTTCCCGTTGTTTGGCCTGGGATGTGCCGGCGGTGCGGGAGGGCTGGTTCGAGCGACGGACATACTGCGCGCCTATCCAACACAGCGGGCCTGGGTGTTGTCGGTCGAGTTGTGCAGCTTGGTGTTTTCACCAACCGCCGAGTCGCCGACCGCCCTGATTGGAGTCGCGTTGTTCGGGGACGGCGGTGCGGCTGTGCTGCTGACAGGCGATGAGGTCCAAGCGGACGGTCCGCGGGTGGCAGAGACGCGGACGCATCTGTTTCATGAAGCGCCGGCTCTCATGGGCTGGCGTTTCACGGACGACGGGATGCGTCTGATTCTGTCCCGCGGTGTGCCGGATTTTGTCGCGACGACCGTCAGACCCGTGGTGGAGCGGTTTCTCGCGCAGCAAGGCCTCACGGTATCCGAACTGCAGCACCACATCCTGCATCCTGGCGGCGCCAAGGTCATGGCGACGTATCGATCGGCCTTCGGACTCGAGGAGCACGCGCTACGGCACGCCCGTCGGGCGATGCGCCTGTATGGCAACCAATCGAGCGCCTCAGTCTTGTTCATGTTGCACGACCTCATTGCATCCGGACATCCGGTGCCTGGCGACCATGGCGTGTTGATGGCGTTGGGTCCCGGGTTTGCAGCCGAGATGCTGACGCTCGCGTGGTGAGGTCGGCTGACGTCACCATCGTGGGTGGTGGTCCGGCTGGCGCGGCGCTCGCCATCGCGCTGGGGCGCCAGGGCGTGCGAGTGGAGTTGTATGAGAAGGCCCACTACCCTCGACTGAAGGCGTGCGGTGAGGGCCTGCTGCCGCACGGCGTATCCGCGCTCCGCGACCTGGTGGGGCTGCCGAATGTCCCGACAGTGCGCGGATTGCGTTTGTGCGCGGGTCCAGAGTCGGTGGACGCCGACTTTCCGACGGGGCACGGCCTGGTGGTGCGCCGCGACCGGTTCGACACCTGGTTGTTCAATCTCGCCGCCGCCACACCCAACGTCGATGCGCGTCCGGGTACGCGCTACACCGGTGCACGCGCGGAGGTGCTCGTGGGCGCCGATGGACGCGGCTCGATGTTCCATCGCTGTTTGCCCGCCGTTCCGGCCACGCCGCGTCGTGTCGGCCTCTCGACTCACGCCGTGGGCGTCGAGGGGGTCACCGACCGAGTCGAGGTGTTCTTTCACGGGGACGGGGAACTGTATCTGGCTCCGACTGGCGGTGGCGAGGTGCTGATGTCCGCGCTGTTCGACTATCGGCACTTCAGGCCCGATGGGATGACCCGGTTGCTGGAGCGTATCCCGGCGTTGCGTGCCCGAACGCGTCGCCTCGAATTCACCACGCCCTTGCTGGCATCCGCGCCGCTCGGCTCGTTTGTGCCGCGCGTGGTCGACAAGACCCAACGCCTCCTGCTGGTTGGAGACGCCGCGGGTGCCCCTGATCCGATCGTCGGCGATGGGTTGGCGCTGGCCTTCGCTTCGACGCAGGACGCGGCCCTGGCCATCGTGTCCGGCGACTTCGGCGCGTATCAGCGGCGTCGATTGGCGCGCGGCGCGAAAGCCCGTCGTCTCGGACGTCTGATGCTCGCGTTGTCCCGCAGCGAGCGTCGCGGTGCCTGGTTCCTGCGTCACGGCGCGGCCCTCGTGCCCCGGTTTCTCGATGTGGCCGTCGCGCCTGAGCCCTCTCGTCACGAGCCTTCATGATGTGGCAACCGCACCGATCGCTCGAGCGGGAACACATGGACGATCACACGCCGGCGCAAGGGGTGGTGGATGAGGTCTACGCGTTCCTGGGTGCCATCACCCGCTGGCTTGGTGGTGCGCGAGCGACGCTGCACCGCTTCGAGCAATTCAGCGTCGGCTGGGCGCCCGGTGCTCGTATCAGTATTCTGGACGTGGCGTGCGGAGGAGCCGACATGGCCCGCGCGTTGCACGCGTGGGGACACGCGCGCGGCTTTGACATCCAGGTCACCGCGCTCGACATCAGTGCCCGGACGCTCGACGCGGCGCGCCGCCGTGGCGAAGCCGGGGATCAACCACGCTTCGTGCGAGCTGACGTGCATCGGGCACCCTTCCGCGACGGTGCCTTCGACTATGTCACCTGCGCACTCTTCTTCCACCATTTGACCGACGACGAGGTGGAGCGGACATTGCGCGCGTTCGATCGCATGGCCCGGCGAGGCGTGGTGGTTAACGATCTGATGCGGCGGTGGCGGCTCTACGCCTGGAGTTGGTTGTTCACCCGTCCCTTCAACGCGGTCCTGCGGGCGGACGGCCCGTTGTCAGTGCGGCGCGCGTTCCGCCCGGGCGAACTGGCCGCCCTCGCCGAACGGGCCGGAATGCCCTGGTTGTCGGTCAAGACGCACTTCGGACATCGGATGACGCTAGCGGGGGAACGGCGCGCCCACACCTCCAGCGCGGCGCAGACGACACCCCTATGACACGTCGGACGCGAGATACGCGGCAATGACGCCGGCCAGCGTGTCGAACACCGCAACCCGGCGCCGATCGTCACACTCGAGCAACGTAATGCGGAAGCCGTGGCGATCGCAGCAGAAGGAAGACAACGGCACGACCACGATACCGGTTGCGCCCATCAGGTAGTAGACGAACCGGAAATCGGGCTCCGGGTGCTGGGCGACGAGCTCATCGATCAATTGCTGGATGCGCGGATCTGGCAACGGGAGCGACATCGCCGTCGTGAGGATGTTGCGATCGAACAACACCGTCAAATAGAAGGCGCCCTGGGGTTCATGCACGGTGATGCCCGGCACGCGACTCAACACGGCGCAAGCCTCACCGGCACGTCGCTTGAATTCCGCCGCCCTGGCCCTCAGGTGGGCCGGGTACCGCGTGTCACCCAGAATCTTGGGAATGGCGCGTTGCGGGAGTGTCGTCGAGCACACTTCCAGCATCTTGGCATCGAAGAGACTCCGCGCGTACCGGGCGAAAATCGGATCGGTGTCCTGGTTGTAGAACTCCACCCAGCCGCATCGTGACCCGGGCCACGGAATCTCTTTCGAGATACCTTTCAGCGACAGACCACAGACGTCCCCAATGACGTCGGAGAGATGGATCGCCGGCGCATCACCGTAGGTAATGTTGATATAGACCTCGTCGCACATGACAAACAGGTCGAACTCCCGCGCTATCGCCACCACCTCCTCAAGGGTGTCCCGCGAGTAGACGACACCAGTCGGATTGTCGGGGTTGATCAGCAGGATGCCCGCGATGGCCGGGTTGTAGCGCACTTTTTGGCGCATCTCGTCGAGGTCCG
>SXOW01000165.1 GCA_005778315.1 Acidobacteriota bacterium | reverse complement strand
GGGCATTCGACCGACTATTAGAGACCTATGTCAGCTCATCTCGCCCTTCGTTCGGGTAACCCGGCGCTGACGGCGGATACCTTCACACGGGTATCTCCGTTCGCCGCCGACGATTCGATGACCATCACTGGGACTGTCAACAAGACCGCCATGTCGCTGGCGGTGTTGATGGTGGCCGCGATGTATGTGTGGGGCAAGGGCGCCCAGGGGCAACTGCCCATGTTCTGGGTGTGGGGCGGGGTCATCGGCGGCTTCGTGATGGCCTTGGCGACCGCGTTCAAGCCGGTCTGGGCTCCCTATACGACCCCCCTCTACGCGGCGCTCGAAGGCCTGGCGCTGGGTGGCATCTCGTACGTCTTCGAGCAAACCTACCCCGGAATCGTGGCGCAGGCGGTGTTCCTCACGTTCGGCACCCTTGGCGCGCTGCTCTTCGCGTATCGCAGTGGCCTTATTCGAGCCACTGAGAACTTCAAGCTCGGCGTGTTCGCCGCCACCGGTGGGATCGGGCTGGTCTACCTGCTGAGTTTTGTTCTCGGGTTTTTCGGTATCAGTGTGCCGCTGATTCATTCGAGCGGCACGTTCGGCATCTTGTTCAGCATGTTCGTGGTGGTCATCGCGGCGCTGAACCTGGTGCTGGACTTCGATTTCATCGAGCAGGGGGCGGAGCGTGGCGCGCCGAAATACATGGAGTGGTATGGCGCATTCGGTCTGCTGGTGACCCTGGTCTGGTTGTATCTCGAGATTCTGCGGCTTCTCACCAAACTGCAACGCCGAGACTGAGGGCGGCTAGCCTCGCTCCGACACGGAGGAGACCAGCAGGGTGGCGCCCTCATCGTCCGACGGCCTCTCGAAGAGTTCGACGAAGCTCAGCAGGGTGGCGGGATCGATCGCGAAGTTGTGACGTGGCAGCGTGGCGTTCCGCGACCTGAGCCGCGTTTGGATCACCGACACCGGGGTGTCCACGAGATGGATCGTGGTCGTCGCCCCTGCCTCGGTCGCGGACTCGATGGCCTGGACTCGGTTCTCCCGGAGAAAGAAGCCATCATCGAGAATCACGTCGACGGAGCGCCTGAGCCACTCGAGACACTGGCTCCAGATAAGCTCGCGGCAGGCCAGGACGCGCCGTACGTGCTCCTCGTGACCGACCTTCGCGAGGTCATATTTCCCGAAGACGGTGATCAGCCACCGGTCGAGCGAGAACAGGATGCTGTCGCACTCCGCGTGCAGGTGGTGGGCATACGTCGTTTTCCCCGAACAGGGCAGTCCGCTGATCAGATGTACGGTGGGCATGCTGTGGCCTGGGGCGTCAGTCAGCGCTGGCGCGTGAGGGCGGGGGCGGCGCTGGCGCGTTCGACTCGCACGTGTCGCACCCGTGGCACGAGGCCTGAGAGTCGCGTGCGGGACCGCCGAAGAGACCGCGGAAATGACGCGCGAGAGACACCACGGCAGCGGCAACGATCAGGGCCGCAACCGGCTCCTGCCAGGTCATGCGACGCCCCACCCCATGAATGACCCGATCTGGTAGACCCCCAGCGACGCCACGTAGGCCAGCACCGACATGTAGCCGAACATGAACACCGGCCAGCCCCACCCGCCGGCCTCCTTGCGCACTACCACGATGGTGCTCATGCACTGACACGCCAGGACGAAGAACACCATCAGGGAGACCCCGGCGAGGGGTGTCATCAGCGGGGTCCCGTCCGCCCGGGTCGCGTTCTGCAGCGATGACCGCAGACTGACGCTTTCTTCGTCGGCCGCCTCGATGCCAAACACGATGCCAAGGGTCGAGACAAACACCTCCCGCGCCGCGAACGCGCCGAGAATGCCGACCCCAATCCGCCAGTCAAAGCCCAGCGGCTCGAGGACGGGCTCGATGAGTCGCCCCATGCGCCCGCCGGCACTGTAGCGCAACTGTTCCCCTGCGAGCTGACCATCGAGGTCCGCCAGCGCCGCCTCCCGGCCCGCGGCCGGCCTGGTTGCCAGCACCTGCGCGCGCGCTTCGTCGTACCGAGCGTCGATGTCACTGCTGTGCGGAAACGACAGGAGTGTCCACAGGATGATGGTCATGGTGAGGATGATCGTGCCGGCATCCTCCAGAAACTTGCGCACGCGTCGCCAGGTGACCAGGACGACGCTCCGCCAGACCGGGACTCGGTAGGGGGGCAGTTCCAGCAGGAGCGGGAGGCGAGGGCCCGCCAGGACGGTCCGTCGGAGGACCGCGGCCGCGCCCAGCGTAGCGACCACCGACAGCGAATACATCGAGAACAGGACGACCGCACCGACGCTCACCACGCCCAGGAGACGCGGTTCGCCGGCGAAGACGACGGCGGTGACCAGCGCGTAGACCGGGAGCCGCGCGCTGCAGGAGACCATCGGCAACGTCAGCATCGTGATCAGTCGATCCCGGCGGCTCTCGATCGTACGGGTGGCCATGACCGCGGGGATCGCGCACGCGAACCCGGACAGCATCGGGACAAACGCTTTCCCGTGCAGTCCGACCCGCCCCATCAGGCGGTCAATGACGAATGCGACGCGGGCGAGATACCCCAGGTCTTCCAGGAGCGCGATGAAGAAGAACAGCATCGCGATCTGCGGCACGAAGACCACGACGTTCCCCACTCCGGCGATGACCCCGTCAATCAGCAGGTCGTTCAGCATTCCGGGAGGCAGCGATGTGGCCACGCCGGATTGCAGCCAGCCGGTCGCGTCTTCGATCATGCCGATCAACGGCTCTGCCCAGGAGAACAAGGCTTCGAACAGGACCGCCATGACCACGGCGAACACCGCCACGCCGTAGACACGGTGAATCAGGATGCGATCGAGTCGTTCCGTCCACTTCCGGGTGTCCTCCCGAGCTTGGGTCCGGACATCGGCCGCGACCGTTTCTATCCACTGATAGCGCGCCGCGATGATTTCTTGGTGGAGATCGCGCTGGGCCTCGGTGGCTCGCTCGTGGATAGCCTGTGTCTCTTGAGCAACGGCGTCGGGGAGGCCGGTGCCTTCGTCGTCTTCGTGTTCCAGCGAGAGCAGGGACCACAGCGTCCAGGCCCGTCTCACGGCCGGCGTCCGGCCGAAACCGGCGTCCGTCAGCGTGCGGCACACCGCCGCGACGTCTTGCTCCGTGCGGTCGCTCAGCCCTGGCCAGGCGGCGTCCGCACGCGGGGCGCGTGTGAGCGCCGTGTCGATGGCGCGGCGCACGTCGTCAAGACCGTGGCCTCGCGACGCGACGGTCGAGACGACGGTGGCCCCGAGCCACTGACTCAGCCGGTCGGCGTCGAAGTCGAGCCCTCCGGCGCTCGCCTCATCGATCATGTTGAGCACCACCACGACCGGCACGCCCGTTTCCACGATCTGCAGCACCAGATAGAGGCCCCGTTCGAGCGCGCCAGCGTCGACCACCACGACGACCGCGTCGGGCGGGTCGCCCCGGTGTCCGAGGACTTCGTTCGCGGCCACCTGTTCATCGGGCGAATTCGCGCTCAGACTGTAGGTGCCCGGGAGATCGACCACCTCGACCGGCGCGCCGCTGGGCAGGGTGATGCGGCGCGACGACCGCGTCACGGTGACCCCTGGATAGTTGCTGACCTGGGCGCGTGCGCCGGTCAACGCGTTGAAGATCGTCGTCTTGCCGGAGTTGGCGTTGCCGGCAAGCAGCACCTTCGGCACCCGGGCGGCGGGCCGATCCGCGCGCGCCGGATGGGTCGCGAACTGGAAGGTCGGGGCGTTCCCAGGCTGATCGACGAGATCGGCCCGACCCTCGGGGACGAGTTGAATCAGCGCTGCATCGGCCAGTCGAAGCGAGAGGAGGTAGCCGCGGAGACGGATTTCGAGCGGATCACCCAATGGCGCCAGACGGACCGCCTGGATGGGGGTCCCAGGGAGCAGGCCCATCTCCATGAGGCGCCGCGACACCGGCCGGTCGCACCCCACATGGTGGACTACCGCGCTGCTGCCGATGGGGAGCTGGTCGAGGGTGCCGAGACCCTTATGCACGCGGGGATGCTCCTCGCATCGGTGGAGGGACCACCACCGTGCTGACCTCTAAAGTGAGACTCAGTCTCAGGTTCGCAGCCCAGTCTATATCGGACCAATTTGGTCGGTCAACAGATCCTGGCTCGCCGCGACGGGGCCGGTCTCCGCGGTCAGAATCGCACGCGAAAGCCGAACGTTGGAATCCGCGGAAACCCTTGGGACGGGACCTCAGCGATCCGCGGGAACGCCGAGTCAGGGTCATGCCTGAGCCTGGGCTCCAATACGACCGCATTGTCCCGCCCGAGGGCGTTGAGCACTTCGACATACGCCGACCAGCGGCCCCGCTGGTAGGTCCCCCTGATGTCGACTCGGGCATAGTAGGGCAATCTCGCTCCGTTGAGATTCTCCACGCCTCCGTAGTCGACGGTGTAGATGAGCCCGCCGGCGGAGTCCGTTTCGGGCACGAGTCGTCCGAGCTCGTCTTCGACCGCAGCGACGCGCACGCCAAGGGGCGCCGTGTGCGGGAAGCCGCTCGCGAGGCGCAGGGTCCCGGCCACGTCCCACCGGCGAGTGAGCCGGTAGCGACCAACTGCGCTGACGGCGTGCTGACGGTCGTACTCGAACGCGTATCGCCGTCCGTAGCTGTCCCTGGTGGCCCGTCCCCAGGCGTATGACAGCCATCCGGTTAGCGGGGCGGCGGCGTTGGTGTGGCTCAGGAACAGGTCCAGCCCATAGGCCGTGCCGTCGGCGTCGTTCGTCGGGGCGCTCAAGATCAACGGCGTGGTCGGGACGTCGTCCCGCAGGTGCTCCGGGAAATCGTACTGGGCTACTCGCTCGAGGCGCTCGGACTCGGTTTCGAGGCGTCCCAGAAGCAGGTCGTTGAAACGTTTGTAGTAGCCCTCGACCCGCGCCGTGAGGTCGGCTCCAATCGCCTGTTCCAGGCCGACGACGACGTGCGTCGCCGTCTCGTGGCGCAGTCCACGCTCTCGGGCGCCGGACAGATCAATGAAGTAGTCCGACTGCGTGAGCTTCTCGTAGCCCGGGCTCTGGGTATACAGCCCGCCCGCCACGCGTATGCGCGCGCCTCGGCCCACGGCGAAGCTGGTCGCCAGCCTGGGTGACACGGTCGTGCCGCCATTGATCGTGCTCCAGTCGACCCGCAGGCCGGGCTCGAATGACACCCGAGCGGAGGGCGTGTAGGTGTCCTGAAGCCAGACCGCACCGCGGGTGCCCAGCAAGCTGGACTTCAGGTCATCCGGGAGCCCCGCGCCCCCTTGGGCACTCGACCCGTTCGCCTGACTGTCATTGCGGTCGCCCCTGATGGTGAAACCCACACCGGTGTCCAGGCGGTGCACCTCCAGGCCGGCGGCGAGCAGGTGACGCGGGGACATCTGCACGTCGATCTGCTGGCGCGCCGAGACGTCCCCGATGTCGAGCGACCTGTCGAACAGAATGGTGCTCAGCCCGAAGGCCACATCGTTCTCCGGCGCGTTCGAACGCCGTGCGTCGGCACGCACGAGACCGTCGAAGTGGAGTTGTTCCCGATTGCGATACCAGGACAGGATGGTGGTCGAGGTCGCGCGTGAGCCAAGTACCGCATCGAGGCGAGCCGACGCCAGGCCGTTGCTGACGTCTGACCCCAAGACCGCCCGCTCGCCGTCTCGATCGCCGTCGATGTCGAGGTCGGCGTCTTCCACGCTGCGCAGGCCTGTCAGTGTCAGACGGTGACCCGGCCCGAACTCCCATCCGACTCGCATCTGCAGATCCGCGAACGACGGAAAGGTCTGATCCTGGATGCGACCGGCGACCAGGTCGTAGTAGGTGCGGCGGGCGCTGACAAGCCAGGTGCCGTTGCGGCCCAGCGGCGTCGCGCCTTCCAGCACGACGTTGGCATCCGTCACGCTGGCCGAGCCGGCCCCCGCGAACTCCGAGTTCCCCGGCCGGTTCTCGACAATCAGCAGTGATGAGAGTCGGTCGCCGTACGCGGCTCCGAAGCCACCGGCGCTGAGTTGAAAGTCTTCGACGGTTTCCGGGTTGAACGCGCTGGCAATGCCGAACAGGCGATACGGGTTGTGGACCTCAACGCCGTCCATCACCGTCAAGTTCTGGTCCGGGGTTCCGCCACGGACGGCCAGCCGGCTGCCGAAGTCGTCTGTGGACGCGACGCCGGGGAGGGTATCCAGCGTGCGAAAGATGTTGTCGATGCTTCCCGGCGCGCGAAACACTTGACTCGGCGTGACGGCTGTCGCCGATGGGCGCTCCACCACGTCGGTGCGCGACACCACGTCGACCGTTTCTGCAAAGGTGTCAGGAAACAGCCGAATGAGCAGCGTGGGTCCGTCGACCGGGACGTCCGTGTCGAGGTAGTTCGGAGCTCCCACACGCAGGACCGTCTCCGTGCCGTCCACGGCTATCGAGAATTGGCCATCGGCGTTCGTGATCGCGGTCTCATTGGGGCTCTCGACCCGGGCGTTGGCCACGGGAGCATCCGTGACACCGTCTCTGACCTGGCCAGCCACCCGCGTCTGGGTCTGGGCCATGGCTTGGGTGGCCTGAAGCGTTGCGACAAGCAACGCAAGAGGCAGCAGATACACAACGCGGACCGTCGTTAGCAATGGGTTCTCGAACGCGGCGGGGCAGACGCCAGCGGCGCAG
Organism: Acidobacteriota bacterium; assembly: GCA_005778315.1. Taxonomy (GTDB): domain Bacteria; phylum Acidobacteriota; class Vicinamibacteria; order Vicinamibacterales; family UBA8438; genus UBA8438. The sequence continues at coordinate 7,128 of SXOW01000165.1, read as the reverse complement.
GACGTCTGTCCATTCTACGCTCGCCGGGGGGCCTGTGTTTCCGCGTGATCGGGCTGCGTGCTGCCGGTAGCGGCCGCGCCGGGTCGTTGCCACCCGTGTCGCCCACGGCGATAATTGGGCCCTTGATCTTGATGAGGATGGGGGGTTGACCGTGCCTCGCTCCGTGCCGCGTGGGGACACGGCGCTCGTGAACGTGAACGCAGCGCCGTCTATGCGCGTCCGTTGGGCGATTCTCGTCGTGGGGCTTGGTGCCACCAGCGTGCTGTTTCTCGATCTCTGCGACCTGATCTTCGCGTGCGGCTGTGAAGCGTTCTGGCTGACGGCTGCCGAGCATTGCAACATCCAGACGGCAGGTCGGCCCGATTGCCCGTGGTGCGCCACCGGGCTCTGGGGCAGCGTGGTCCCGATTGGGGCGGTGGCTGGTACGCAGGCGATGGCCGCGCTCCCGTCAGGCACCGGGTCGGCGGCCCGACGGTTGACGCTCGTGACCGCGGCGCTTCCGATCGTCGGCGGCCTCGTCGGGGTCGCCTTCGGGTTGGTGCTCGGGTACTGGGCGCCCTAAGGTTAGCTCGGCGAGGCGCGGCGTGAGACACCGACGCCTGGCTGTCCTGCGGATGGTGTGGAAGAATGCGCGTCACCATGAACAACGCCCGTGTCACGGTCCCTGCCGCTCGCAATGAGCCGGTGCTCACCTATGCGCCCGGGTCTCCCGAGAAGGCGGCCCTCAAGGCGCAGCTCGGCCTGTTCGACCGCAGCTCGCTGCAGATCCCGCTGGTCATTGGCGGCCGCGATGTGACCACGGGGGATCTCGGCACCTGTATCGTGCCGCACGACCATCGCCGACAGCTGGGCACCTACCACTGCGGAAGTACGGATACGGTGCACCAAGCGATTGCCGCCGCGGCCGCGGCGCGTCCCGGCTGGAGCGCGATGCCATGGGAGTCCCGGGCGGCCATTTTCTTGAAGGCAGCAGAGCTGCTCGCGGGTCGGTATCGACAGGTACTGAACGCGGCCACCATGCTGAACCAGAGCAAGACCGCGTTCCAGGCAGAGATTGATGCCGCGTGCGAACTGATCGACTTCTGGCGGTTCAATGTCTCGTACCTGCCAGAGATCTACGCGCAACAGCCCCGGAGCGCGCCCGGTATGTGGAACGTCGTGGAGTACCGCGCGCTCGAGGGGTTTGTGTTCGCGGTGACCCCCTTCAACTTCACGTCGATCGCCGGCAATTTACCCACGGCGCCGGCGCTCATGGGCAATACGGTGGTCTGGAAGCCAGCCTCCACCTCGGTGTTTTCCGCCTACTGGCTGATGAAACTGCTCGAAGACGCGGGCCTCCCGCCGGGGGTCATCAATCTGGTCCCGGGTGGCGGGGCTCAGATTGGCGACCCGGCGATGGCGCACCCGGATCTGGCCGGGGTGCACTTCACCGGAAGCACCCCCGTGTTTCAACGCATGTGGCGCTCGGTAGGGGCGAACATTGCCGGGTACAAGAACTACCCTCGGATTGTCGGCGAAACCGGTGGCAAGGGCTTTGTGTTCGCGCACCCGTCGGCCGACGCGGACGAACTCGCGGCGATGCTGATCCGCGGGGCGTTCGAATACCAGGGGCAGAAGTGCAGTGCCGCGAGCCGCACGTATATTCCGGCCAGCCTCTGGCCGGACCTGCGGGACCGGCTCGTGGCCGAGGTCGAGGCGATCTCTTACGGCGATGTGGCCGATTTCACAAACTTCATGGGAGCGGTTATCGACCAGGCCGCGTTCACCAAGCTCTCGGCGGCCATCGGCGAGGCCAGAGCGGCCCCCAACGCGGAGATCGTCTGCGGCGGCGTCTGTGACGACACCACCGGTTATTTCATCTCGCCCACCATCATCCAGGCGCACGACCCCCACTATGTGACGATGGAGACCGAGTTGTTCGGGCCCGTCTTGACCGTCTACGTCTACCAGGACCAGGACTACGCGGAGACCCTCACGTTGTGTGACCGAACCTCGCCATACGCGTTGACCGGGGCGATCTTTGCGCGGGACAGAAACGCTATTATCCAGGCCTCCTCGACGCTGCAGCATGCCGCAGGCAACTTCTACATCAACGACAAACCGACGGGCGCCGTCGTCGGGCAGCAGCCATTCGGCGGCTCGCGAGCCTCCGGTACCAACGACAAGGCCGGCACTGCCCAGAACTTGCTGCGGTGGGTGAGCCCCCGCACGACCAAGGAAACGTTCGCACCGTCGCGCGAGTATCGCGACCCGCACATGCGGGAACCGTAGTCAGCGCGAGCACACCGGCATTCGACAGACAGGAAGGGTGTACGTATGCAGTTCAGATTGACGCGGGACGGAGCGGCGCCTGCCGCCGCCCGCAGGGCGCTCGCGCTGGCCATGGCGGGTGCGCTGTTGGCCGGGTCGGCTTCGGCCCAGATGACCCTGGCGGGCAGCACGCCCGAGGACGGCGCCACGCTTGACGGCCCCGTCCGCACCGTGCGGGTCTGGTTTGATACCGCGGCGCCCCTCGAGCACAGCACCCTGGAGCTCTCGGGGCCTGGCAATCGCGCCAAAATCGAGGGACTCCATACGATGGGGGAGAACGACCTCATGGGGCGCGTCACGGGCCCGATGCCAAACGGCGAGTGGACGATGACCTGGACCGTCGTCGGCGCCGACGGGACGAGGCAGACCGGGACCGTGGCGTTCACCGTTCAGACGCCGCCCCGCTGACGCGTCCGCTCCTGCGCCGCGCTCGCGTACGACCCCTTGAGACTCCGGGGGGCCTCCCGGGACTATTCGGCTGCGCGAATTGAAAATGCGAAGTCGCCCCGTTGTACGTGCCCGTCGTCACCGGCCGATCGCCATTTGACCGTGTAGGTGCCTGGCGCCAGAGGTGCCGGGACGTCGGCTACCAAGGACTTCTCGTCACCCACCGTCGTTTGCCCCAGGGGGATTTCGCCGTTCGGACCCTCGAGGGAGAGCAGACTCAGCGCGGGTTCAGGGTCTTGGGTGAACCAGACCTGCAGATGATCCGGAGACTGGGTCAGCGCGGCGTCTTTTGCCGGCATGCTCTTCGAGTAGGCCATGTGCGCGGACACCGTCACCGCAGCGGCAAGGGCGACGAGTAGTGTGGTTGCGGCCAACGTGTAAGGTCGAAAGTTCATGGATCTGCTCCTGCTGTGCACGCGTCGTGTCGTCGCGTACAGGTTACCGCACAAGCGCGCTCGTGACACTGGGAACTCAACCATTGCGTCCGGTGTGACCGATGACGTCGCGATGGTAGCGATGCGCCGCGCCACGCGATACACTCACGTGGGAGTGGATCCCGTCGCGTGCCGCCGTGGGTGACCGAGGATCCCAAGCGCAGTTCGCGCCCAATGGAGGTGTGCATGCGGAATCGACGCCGGTTGCAGCTCGGCGCCTTGACACTCACCTGTGCGGTCTCGGGGACACTCGCCTACGCGCAGGCGCCGAACGCCGATATCCCGCGGCGCCCCGACGGTCGACCGGACCTGTCGGGAACCTACGACATCGCGACGCTGACCCCGCTCCAGCGGCCGGTCGAGCTGGGCGACCAGTTGGTCTTGACCGACGAGGAGGCGGCAACCCTTGCGGCCCAAGCCAGTTCACTGGAGGGGCTCTTCAATATCCCCGACGAACGGAATGTGGAGGGCGGGGCGCCGAGGGAAGCTCCGCCCGTCGGGGGCGACGGATCCAGCGGGGCTGCCGGCAACGTTGGCGGGTACAATTCGTTCTGGATGGATTTCGGTCAGTCAGGATTTCGCATCGACGGCCAGTTCCGCACCTCCATCATCGTCGACCCGCCGAATGGCAGGCGTCCGGGTTTGACCCCAGAGGCTCAGGCCTTGATGGCGTCCTTGGCGGCGTTTGACCGCCCGAATACCGGCACCGCCTGGTGGTTGGACGACGACCTGGACGCACCGGGTCCTTATGACGATCCCGAAATCCGGCCACATGCGGAACGGTGTCTCATGGGGTTCGGGTCTACCGCCGGACCGCCGATGTTACCGGTGCTCTACAACAACCTGAAGCGGATCGTCCAGAGTGACGACACCATCATGATCCTGGTCGAGATGGTGCATGACGCCCGCATCATCCGGATGAACCAGGAACATGTGGCGTCGGACATCCGCATGTGGTTGGGCGATTCGGTTGGCCACTGGGAGGGAGACACCCTCGTGGTCGACACCACCAACTTCGCCGATGCTCCGTCGCTGGGGCAGGCGTCTCGGAACCTGCACGTCGTGGAGCGGTTCACGCCGATGGACGCCGACACGTTGTTGTATCAGTTCACCGTAGAGGACCCGGCGGTGTGGGAGGCTCCCTGGAGTGGCGAGTATGTGTGGCCCGCCACGAACGACAAGGTCTACGAGTATGCCTGCCACGAAGCGAACTACTCCTTCGGAGGCATCCTGCGCGGAGCGAGGGTGCTGGAGGCCGACGCGCGCGGCGAGTCCGATGTGCCCAGGTAATGGGTCCTAGAGCGAGCACCATGGGCGAACACCAGACGGCCTGTCGCCGAGCTGCGGCGGCTCGGGGACGAAGCCGGGCCAGCTAGCGCATGCGGTTCGACGCCTACAGTACCGACGGTTTCTACGACGAACTGTTCTTGGATGACGGGTCGCCGAGGCCCGAAGCTCGGGAGCTGGTCGAGCGCATCGAGGCCCTCTCCGACGGCGAACTGACCCGACGCCATCAGGCGGCCGAACGTGCCCTGCTCCGAATGGGTATTACGTTCAACGTCTACGGGGAGGAACCCAGCTCGGAACGTATCTTCCCGTTCGACATCATCCCCCGCATTGTCTCGCGTACCGACTGGGCGCTGATCGAGAGCGGCCTGCAGCAACGCATCCGCGCGCTGAACCAGTTCATCGACGACATCTACCACGAGCAGCGGATCGTGCGAGACGGGGTGGTGCCCGCCGAGGTCGTGCACTCGTCTCAGGGATTTCGGCGTCAGTGTGTCGGGTTGAATCCTCCCGGCGGTGTCTGGTGTCACATCACCGGGTCGGACTTGGTCCGCGACCGCGACGGCACCATTTACGTCCTCGAAGACAATCTGCGGTGCCCTTCCGGCGTGTCCTACGTGCTGGAGAACCGCGCCGTCATGAAACAGACCTTTCCAACGGTCTTCGAGGGTCTTCGAGTTCGCCCAGTCGTCGACTACCCGGGGCGGTTGCTGCGGATGCTGGAGGAGGTGGCGCCGAGACGCGCGGCGCGGATCAGCGTGGCGGTCCTCACACCGGGCGTGTACAACTCCGCATACTTCGAGCACTCGTTTCTGGCGCAACAGATGGGTGTCGAACTTGTGGAGGGCCGTGACCTGGTCGTATCGGATGGCCTCCTCAACATGCGCACCACGCGTGGGCTGGAGCCGGTAGACGTGCTCTATCGTCGGATCGACGACGATTTCCTTGACCCCACCTGCTTCCGTTCCGAGTCGGTCCTCGGCGTGCCCGGCCTCATGGACGTCTATCGCGCGGGGCGGCTCGCGCTGGTCAACGCCCCAGGCACTGGTGTAGCGGATGACAAGGTGGTGTACGCCTATGTTCCCGAGATGATCCGGTATTACCTGGACGAGGCCGCCATTCTGCCCAACGTCCCGACGTATCTCTGCTGGCGCGAGTCCGATCGGAAGTACGTCCTCGAGCACCTGGACCAATTGGTGGTGAAGGCCGCCAACGAATCTGGTGGATACGGGATGCTGGTCGGGCCGCATGCCAGCGCGGCCGAGCGCGAAGAGTTCAAGGCCCGGATCACGGCTGAGCCGCGCAACTACATCGCGCAACCGACCCTCGGCTTGTCGCGGGTGCCGATCCGTGTCGATAACGGGTTCGCGGGACGGCACGTGGATCTGCGCCCCTACATCCTGTATGGCAACGAGCCGTTCGTGCTTCCCGGCGGTCTGACCCGGGTCGCGCTGCAGGAGGGGTCGCTCGTCGTCAATTCGTCCCAGGGCGGCGGCAGCAAAGATACATGGGTGCTCGCGTAGCCTGGTGTCAGCATGCTGAGCCGAGTGGCCGAGTCGGTCTACTGGATGAGCCGTTATATCGAGCGGGCCGAAAACGTGGCCCGTGTCGTCGGCGTCAATTTGAAGCTGGAGATCGACCTGTCAGGCATCGCCGAGGAACAGTGGGATCCCATGGTGCAGGTCGGTGGCGGTCACGCCGACTTCCGAGGGCGCTACGACGGGCCCAGCCGGGCCAATGTGATCGAATTCCTGACGTTCGATCGTCAGAACCCGAATTCGGTGGTGTCGTGTGTCGCGGCGGCGAGGGAGAACGCGCGGACCGTCAGGGAAATCATCTCCTCCGAGATGTGGGGCGAAATCAACGACTTCTACCTCAGCGTGACGGCGCCTGACGCGCGCGACCGCGTGCGGCGCGACGCGGCCGAGTTCTTTCAACAGGTGCAGCGGACCAGCCACCTGGTCGAGGGTACGAAGAACGAGACGATGGAGCATGGGGAAGCCTGGCACTTCACCCGGCTTGGGCGTTATCTCGAACGGGCGGACCAGACCAGTCGCATCCTGGACGTCAAGTATTTCCTCCTGCTGCCATCCGCCGCTGACGTGGGCAGACCCGTCGACGATATCCAATGGAGCGCGCTGCTCCGCTCGACCAGCGGCTTCGAAGCGTATCGACGGACGTTCGGGCTCGTGTCCCGGGAGTCGGTCGTGGCGTTTCTACTGTTCGATCGCCAGTTTCCCAGGTCGGTGCACCACTGTGTCACCCGGGCACAGGTGTCGCTCCATGAGATCACCGGCACCCCGCTGAGACGCTTCGGCAACGAGGCGGAGCAGCAGCTCGGACGGCTCGTCGCCGAGCTCGACTACAGCGATCCTGGGGACGCGATTGCGCGCGGCCTCCACCAGGTCATCGATGGGTTGCAGCACCGTTTCAATCAGGTGGGAGAAGCCATTACCGCCACCTTCTTCCGAGTCGTGTAGGTACGAACGTCCTGGGGTGCACAACCCCGCCCTTACACTGATCCGCCCTCCCCGCCATGGCGCACCGCGGTGCGCGGGTGTGCATTTTCGACGCCGATCCCGGATTAGCTACTGCCAATAGCCTGCTGGGGTTGAACTCTGAACATACCTTGGAACAGGTGTTGAATGGC
>SXOW01000164.1 GCA_005778315.1 Acidobacteriota bacterium | reverse complement strand
CTTCGAATGTGCCGGCCACCCCGGTGAGGACGACATTCCGGGACTCATACTCATTCCGTGCGCCGCCGACCAGGTCAGCATTCCCATGATAGCCTCAGGCGGTTTTGGGGACGCGCGGGGCCTGGTGGCCGCGCTCGCACTCGGCGCCGACGGGATGAATATGGGCACGCGGTTCATGGCCACCCGCGAGGCCCCGATTCACGACAACATCAAGCAACGATTGGTCGAGGCAACCGAACGAGACACCGCCCTCATCTTCCGCACACTCAAGAACACTGCGCGCGTGTTCAAGAATCAGATCGCCGACGAGGTCCGTTCGATCGAGGCACGTGGTAACGCGACCATCGACGATATCAAACACCTGGTGGCCGGCGAGCGCGGCCGCGTGGCGCTCCAGGGTGGCGAGGCAAATGGCGGGATCTGGTCGGCCGGGATGGTGGCTGGACTGATTCACGATATCCCGACCTGCCAGGAGTTGGTGACGCGAATCATGCGCGAAGCGGAGTCGCTGATTGATGAACGGCTCGCCGGGATGCGGAGGCAACCGGCCAACGCGTCGTAGCGCGGCACGGGCAACGGGCCTGGCCCTACCGCTGCTGTCCCGGTTGCGAATAGAATATTGGGCTACATCGACTGCCCCGTAAGCATGGAGTTCTGACAGATGAACCCGATCGTCTTGTTCCTGATCACCGGTGTCGCCGCGTTCGCCTTGCACCTGCTGATGGTGTTCGTCGTCGTACCGAAGAAGAAGTAGCCCGCCCCGCACGCGCCACCCTGCGCGTCGTTTTGCGTTCGAGGAGGTACACCGATGATTCGCACCTGTCTACCCTCTGCCCGTCTAACGCTCGCCGCGGTCGCCGCACTCGTTCTTTGCACGGGCGGGCTCGCCCAGGGCCAAGACGTGAAAGCGACTGTCCAGATTGAGACAGGCGGCCAGGCCCCGATGACCATGGACTACTGGGCCACCGAGGGGGGGATCCGTCTCGACATCGCGCAGCCGGACAACGTGTCAATCGTCTGGATGTCCGGCGCCTCGCCGACCATGCTGATGATCCAGCATGCCGACCGGGTTTACATGGAAATGGGCGAGCAGCAGATGCAGATGATGCGCCAGATGATGCAGCGGATGCCAAGCCCGGGGGGCTCGGCGGGCGATTCGACCATCGACGTGGCCAATCTGAAATTCGAACCCACAGGCCAAACAGAGACGATCGGGCCCTGGACCGCCTCCGGAGTGCGGGTGACGGGTCTGGAAGGCGGTGAGAGTACCGTCTGGATCGCATCTGACCTCGACACCGGTTTGTTCGAGCTGTTCGCACGCATGGGCGACGCACTGGAAGCGATGCAGATGCCGATGATGGGCGCCAGTGGTCCGCAAGACCAGTTGAAGCGCTATCGCGAGATTCAAAATGCGGCCGGCGTGCCCGACGGCGGGGTCGTGCGGATGAATATGAACGACCAGAGCGGCGCGACCAACATCACGCTGCAATCGCTTGAGAAAGGCTCGTTCGGCGACGCGCTCAAACCGCCGGCCGGATACGATAAGACGGAGATGCCGAGCTTCCAGCAGTAACGAGCACCACCTCACGCCACCGAGGTTCACACCAGCAGCCAGAGGACATAGCTATGAAGTCGACATGGGCAGGACGGGCAATGGCAGTCGCGGTCTCGGCGGCGTTCGTGGGACTTCCGAGTCTCGCCGGGGCAACCCCGTATCACCACATGCATCTGACCGCCCCAGACGTGAAGGAAGCGGTCGCCTGGTATGTGGAGCACATGGGCTGCAAGGGCTTCGGCCGGGAGAACGCCTGCCAAATCGGTGACGTCCAACTCATCTGGTTCGAACGCGACCCAACCGGGCCGAGCGTTGGCTCGGGTGTCAACCACATTGGGTTCTCTTTTCCTGACCTGGAAGCGAAGATGGCCGGCTGGAAGGCGGCTGGTCTGAACATTGAGAACCCGGACGCACCCATTCGCGACGTCCCCGGTCTCTTCAAACTGGCGTTTCTGAGCGATCCCTGGGGAACACGGCTGGAGGTCGTAGAAGATGCAGAGTGGCCAGACTTCCACCATATTCACCTCAGCTCCGCCGACCCCGCCGCGGCCCTGACCTGGTATCAGGACATCTTCGGTGGCGAGCGCGACAAGCTGAAAGGGCGTATCGACGGGATCCGGTACGGGGGCGTCTGGTTGGTTGCGGCGGAGCACCCCGATGGCGCGCCGGCGACGAGCAAAGGCCGGGCCATCGACCACCTGAGCTGGGGCTTCTCGGACCTCGACGCCGCCGCCGTCGAAATCAAGGCGAAGGGCGTGCCCTTCGACATGGAGCCACGTCCCTTCACGAATCCGTTAGGACAGCAGATGAAGATCTCGTTCATCTACGGCCCCGACGATGTCTGGATCGAGGTCGTGCAGCCAGGCCAGTAACGGATTGTGCCACAAGGGCCCTTTTCCAGGCCCGCCGTAGATCACAGCCCTAGCAACCGGCCGCCGCCCGCGTCCTTGAAGGCGGAGGCGGCGCGGCGGTTGCCGGCCTCGGCTTCCTGCACCACGGCCGCAAAGCGGGGCGTGTCACGCACCAGCGTGAGCCACGGTTCGTCTGCGATGGTCTGGGCGCAGAACCACCCCCCGCGCACGGTCCGCTCCAGGGCCGAAAGACAGCGTTCGCTGTCGCGCATGTACGCCGCCATCAGCGACAAGTAGTACAGATTCTCTGGATCCCGGGCGCTGCCGACGACGGCGTCAAACGGGGCGGCGAACGCCTCTGCATCCTGTTCGAGGACGGCGATAAACGCGCGGTTTGTCACCGCCACGGCCCCGCTGACCCTCGAAGCCCTCCGCTTCAACTGGGCAATGACCGGTGCGGTGTGATTGTTCCGCAAGGACGCCAACATCGCCATCATGCGGTCGCCTGATGGCTCAGTCTCGACCGCGCGATGCGTATCGCGCATCATCCAAAAGGTGTGACACACGCTCGTGGTCACGTTGGGGTCGAGCCGCTCGGCCTTTTCGAACGCCGCCACGGACGCCTCGAGTAACCCGCAGTACCGCAGGGCATGCAGCAGGCCAGCCAGTAACTCGGGGTCTGACCGATGCCGCTTGACGCCGGCCAACAGCCGCAGCATCGCTTCTTGCGCACGGCCGAGGTCTAGCTCGAGATACGCGTAGTAGTGGTGCGCCAGTGACAGGGCGGGGTTCAACTCCAGCGCCCGACGGAGCGCGTCCTCCGATTGTCGGAAATTGTCCGCGGCCTGCGCGCGGTCACCCCAATTCCCGATCCGCCGATAGACCCGGCCGAGACGCGCCCAGGCGGGCGCATAGTGCGGGTCCTGCTTCAGGCACTCCAGATACAAGTCCCGCGCCTGCGCCGTGGTTTCGTTGTTCTCTGCAAAGCGGGTCGCACGCAGGTAACACTCGTAGGCGGCCGGACTCGCGGGGACGTCCCGCTGCAGGGCTTGTTCCTCCTCACCCGAAAGCGGGACCGCCAGCGACGCGACAATCTGTCGCGTCAGGTCGTCCTGCAGCGCGAACAGGTCCCCAAGACCGGTTTGTGACCGATGTGACCACAGCACCGTACCGGCCGGCACGTCGACAAGCTGTGCGCTAATCCGGAGCTGGTCACCGGCGCGCATCAAGGTCGCAGTCAGGAGGGCATCCACTTCAAGTGTGGTGGCCAGCGCCCGTAAGTCCGGCGCGGAACCCGCGAACCTCGCCGCCGCCAACGGCGACCGCACGACCATCGAATCCAGTCCAGACAACGAGGCCGTGAGCGCATCGGCGAGGCCAACCGCCAGCATCTCCGTGTCCGGATCGGCCGGGAACACGCGGAATGGGAGCACGACCAGGCGCGTCAGTGCCACGGCACGCGCCATTTCCCCGGAGTGCGGTGTCAACGAGGAAGCGCGGACGGCAGCGGCCATCTCGGCCGCGGTCTGATAGCGGTCGGCCGGCTTCTTCTCGAGCGCACGTCGGACGATACGGTCCACCGCCTCCGCCGCACTCGTCCCGGTCAGCGCAGGCGGACGCTCGTACAGCACCGCGTGCATGGAGGCCATGTTGGATGCCGCCGCAAACGGCGACCGCCCCGCCACCATCTCGAACAACAAGGCTCCCGCGGCGAAGAGGTCCGCACGATGATCGACCCCCGACCCGTCGAGCTGCTCGGGAGCCATATAGGCCGGCGTTCCGACCACCTGCCCCTGCATGGTCAGGTCGGCCACCGTGGCCGTCGCGTCGTCCACCACAGCCCGAGCGAGACCGAAGTCGAGCAGCTTGACCCCGTGCGGCGTCACGAACACGTTGGACGGCTTGAGATCACGATGCACGATACCGCTCGCGTGCAGCGCCTGCAGCGCTTCGAGCACTGGCAGCAAGAGCGTCAGTGCATCGATGGGAGACTGCGGGCCATCGGCGGCGAGCATGTCCGACAGCGGCTGCCCTTCGAGCAGCTCCATCACGAGAAACAGCTGATCCCCGTCCTCCGCGATGTCGTAGATCTGGCACACACCCGGGTGATTGACGGCCGCGGCGGCGCGGGCCTCCCGCCACACACGCTCCTGGCTCGCTGCGCCAACGTCCCGGATCGTCTTGACCGCCACGTTGCGGTTCAACTTCTCGTCAACGGCCGCATACACAATACCCATGCCGCCCTCGCCGAGCTTGCGGATGACCTTGTACGCGCCAATCCGCGCAGGAAGTTCAGACATCTGCGAAGGCCTAGCGACGTGGGGACCGGGTGGCCTTACGGGTCCGTTTGGGACGCGGGGACAGCGTCGCGGCCGCGTTGACCTCGTCGAGATCGCCCAGCGCGACGCTGCGCTGATGGGCGGCCATCACGGCCTTGGACAGCACGGTCCTGAAGCCGCCCTTGTCGAGCTGGTAGATGGCGTCGGCCGTCGTTCCGCCCGGGGACGTGACCATGTTCCGCATCTCGGCGGGGTGCACCGACGACCGTTCGGCGAACATCGCCGCGCCGCGAACCGTCTGAACGACCAGGTCTTTCGCGTCATTGCGTGACCACCCCAGGTGCACCGCGGCGTCAATCAACGCCTCCATCAGCATGAACACATAGGCTGGTCCGCTCCCGCTGACGGCCGTCGCCTTGTCGAGAAAACTCTCGTCCCGCACATACAACTGCTTGCCGAGCGCGCCGAGCAGGACGCTCGCCTGCTCACGTTGCGTTTCTGACACAGCGTCGGTAGCCGTCCACACCGTCATCCCTTCGCCGATCTGAGCCGGCGTATTGGGCATGGTCCGCACAATCGCCTGGTGCTCCAACCCTCCGGACATCGAGGCGATGCGCGCTCCCGCCACGATCGAGACCACCAGGGTTGATGGCCGAATCGCACCCTTGAGATCCGCGCACACCGCAGACAGGACCTGTGGTTTGACCGACAACACGACGACGCGCGCGCGCCGCACCGCGGCACGGTTCTCCTGGGTCGTCCGCACCCCGAACGCGGTCGCCAACTCGTCGAGCCGTGCTTGATGGAGATCCGCAGCGGTGATCGCGCCCGGCTCAACCAG
>SXOW01000018.1 GCA_005778315.1 Acidobacteriota bacterium | reverse complement strand
GCGATCGCCTGGAACATGCTCGGGATTCAATATGCCTCGCTCCTGGAGATTGGGGGGTGGGATGTCGAGATGAGATATCGCCTGCTCAAGACCCTGCAGCGCTCATTCGTGGACTACACCAGTGAGATGGGTGGCAGTCTCCAGCTGTCCAGGTCCCTGCATCGACGTGTGTCCCTCATCGTGGGCGGGGAGCTGACGCGCGTCACGGTGGAGTCGTCTGAGCGGGGTCGTGGCACCCAGGTGGGCAGCCGCATCGAGGTCGGCGCCCGCTTCCCGGGGCGCGCCGGCATTGGCGAGATCTTTCTCTCGCGGGAGCGGCGCATCGATGCCGATCCGCTTCACCTGGCGCCGACGACGTTTACCCTCGCCGGCTTCAGGTTCCTCAGCCGCTAGTCCCCCTACCCCAGCGACTCGGCGTCGTCGCGGGGAGGCTATGCCATAATTCGATCATGCGGCGCACGATGTCTGGGGTGTCGGGTCGGTGTGTCTGGGTCGTGGCGGTCTCTGCGTTAGCCAGTGTGGTGCTGTGGTCTACCACCGTCGAGACCGCGGTCAGACCGCCCAAATTCGACTACGAGTTGCACACACTCAGCAATGGGCTGACCGTGGTGCTCTCCGAGGATCACTCGACTCCGATCGTCCGATCCGAGTTGGTGTATCACGTCGGGTCGAAGAACGAGGCCCCAGGACGCACGGGCTTCGCCCACCTCTTCGAGCACTTGATGTTCAAGGGGTCACGCAACGTGCTGTCTGACTCGCATCTCACGATGATTTCCCGCGTGGGGGGAGATGGAAACGCCTATACGACGGAGGATTCCACCACCTACGTCGAGACCGTGCCCGCGCAGTATCTGCCGTTGATTCTCTGGCTAGAGGCGGACCGGATGGCAACCTTGCGTATCGATAAGGAAACATTCGAGGCTGAGCGGCAAGTGGTCAAGGAAGAGCGCCGCTGGCGGTATGAGGACACACCGTTCGGCCTGCTCTCCGAAATCATGTACGACCAGGCGTACTCCGTGCATCCTTACAAGCACACGCCGATCGGCAGTATGGCGGACCTCGAGGCAGCCTCGGTTGACGATGTTCAGGATTTCTTCGATACCTACTACGTCCCAGAGAATGCGACGCTCGTCCTGGTGGGTGACTTCGAGTCCGACCACGCGCTCGCGCTCGTCAAGCAGTACTTCGACCGCGTCCCCAAGGCGAGACGCCCTGTGCCGCGCGCGATCCGGCGCGAACCGGCCCGGACCGGTGAGCGCCGCATCACGCTCACCCAGTCTCAGAACTGGCCACTGCCAGCCGTCATCGTGGCGTACCACATCACCTACGACGGGCACCCGGACGCCTACCCACTCCATATCGCCGTGAAAGTGCTCTCCGACGGACAGAGTTCGCGGATTTTCCGGCGACTCATCTATGACGAACAGCTCGCGGTCTCGGCATTCGGGGAGGGCCGGATCATCGACGACCCGAATCTGTTCTACGCGGTGTCGGTCGTGCAGCCTGGCCGTACGGTGGAGGAGTCTGAGAAGGCGCTCATTGAAGAGTTGGACCGGCTGAAGACTGAGTTCATCACGGACAAGGAGCTACAGCAGGCCAAGAATCAGTTTGCCCGCGACTATGTGTTCACCCGGGCTACGGTGGAGCAGAAAGCCAGTCATCTGTCCCACGCGGCCGTGATTCACGACGACATCACCACGGCGGATGCCGAGTTCGATATCTTCATGAACATCACGAAAGAAGACGTCCAGCGGGTGGCCCAGACCTACTTCACCGAGGACAACCGGCTCGTGCTCACGATCACGCCGCCGGCAGCCGCCGGGCGATCGTTCCTGCGTGGGGGAGACCAGGAATGACACCTCGATGGGCGTCCGGTGTCGCCGTCGCGCTAGCGCTTGGATGCGCGACCGCGTCCGCGCAGCAGCCCCTGGACTGGCCACGTGAAGGCCCGCCGCCCCCGCTGCCGGCCCGGCGCGTGAACTTCCCACCGTACGAGCTCCGCACACTACCCAATGGGCTGCAGGTGGTCGTAGTGATGCATCACGAGCAGCCGGCGGTCAATTTGCGTCTCGTGATCGGGGCCGGGGCGGCGTCAGATCCCGCGGGCAAGCAGGGGGTGGCCGCCCTCGTCGGACAGCTGCTCGACCAGGGCACCGCACGTCGGTCGGCGACCGAGGTCGCCGAAGCGATCGATTTCGTGGGGGGCGTCCTCAGTGTAGGCGCTGGTACGGACCTCAGTTTCGCCAATGTGCTGGTCATGCGCGACAGCTTCGACTTCGCGGTCGATCTGCTGGCGGAGATTACCCGCACGCCATCGTTCTCACCGGCCGACATCGATCGGCAGCGACAGCAAGTGCTGTCCAGCATGCAGGTCAGCCTGGATGACCCGGCCTATCTGGCCGGTGTGGTGTTCAGTCGCCTGGTCTATGGCGACCATCCATACGGGCTGCCGCACAACGGTACGCCGCAGTCGGTGTTGAGCATCACGCGGGACGACCTCCAGGTATTCCATCGGACGCACTATGCGCCCAATAACGCCCTCCTCGCGATCGTCGGTGATGTCAACGCGGAAGAGGCGTTCGCTTCGGTGGACCAGGTCTTTGGCGACTGGGAGCGCCAGTCACTGCCACCGACCCCCAGCACCCAGGTCCCGCCGCCGCGCCGTCGGGTCGTGGTGATTGACAAGCCCGGCTCCGTGCAAACGGCGATTCGGGTCGGACACGTCGCGTTGCCGCGCAACAGTCCCGATCACCTGGCGTTCGACGTCGCGCTCAAGATCTTGGGCGGTGAGGGCGGGAATCGCCTCGGGAGCGTCCTCCGCACCGAGCGGTCCTTGACCTATTCTGCGTCGGCCGATGTGGCCAGCCGCCGGTATGGTGGTGACTTCATGGCCAAGACGGATACGCGGTCGGATGCCACGGCCGAGGCGCTGCGGCTCATGGTCGAAGAGGTGGCCCGTTTGCAGCGTGAGCGGGTCGGGACTCGTGAACTGGAGAACGCGCAGGCGTATCTGGCTGGAACGTTCCCGCTGACCATCGAGGCCCCGAATGCCATTGCGGCGCAGGTCCTGGAGTCGCTGCTCTACGGGCTCGACCTCAACGATCTGCCGAGGTATCCAGAACGGATCAACGCGGTGACGGTGGACGATATTCAGCGCGTCTCGCGCGAGTATCTCCAGCCGCAGCAGCTTGCCGTGGTGCTGGTCGGCGAGGCCGCGACGTTCCTGGACGATCTGGCCGGTGTCGGGTTCGACGACGTGGAACTCCTCGCTGTCTCCGACCTCGATCGATTTCTCGACCACGACTCGGCCCCGGCCACCCGCGAGTCCCTCCCGCTGGCCCCCTGATACTGAGACCGAGACTGAGACCGAGACTGAGACGACGTCGTGCGTCCAGTTGCTGTGTGGATGACGCGCCGCCCGCACGCGACCACCCGGCAAGGAGGTCCCGGGCGGCCGGCGAGCGACCCTGCGGCACTGAGACCCCTGGCATGAAGGTGATGCTGTCGTGCGGCGAACCGTCCGGCGATTTGTACGCCGGCGCATTGGTCACGCAGCTGCGTCTGCTCGATCCAGGCACCGAGGTGTTCGGTCTGGGGGGCGAGTGTGTGGCGGCCGCTGGTGGGCGGTTGGTCGCAGACCATCGTGGCCTGGCGGTGACCGGCCTGACCGAGGTCCTGCCGGCGTTGCCGCGGCTCTGGGCGACGTATCGAGGGTTGGTGCGGGCCGCTCGCGAGGAACGCCCAGACGTGTTCGTGGCGATCGACTATTCCGGGTTCAACCTGCGCGTGTGCCGCGCCATGGCTCGGCTTGGGATCCCCGTCATCTACTACATCAGCCCGCAGGTTTGGGCCTGGCGGCGAGGGCGACTTCGCGCCATGGAGCGCTGTGTGACACGCGCGCTGGTGATCTTTCCGTTTGAGGTCCGGCTGTATCGTGACCATGGCATTCCGGTCACGTTCGTCGGACACCCGCTGGTCGACTTGGCCAGGCCGAGCGTCAGCCCAGGCCAGTTCCGCGCCGAGCACGGGCTTGAGGCGCGGTCGCCCACCGTCGCGATACTTCCTGGGAGTCGATCCAACGAGGTCCGGCTGATTCTGCCGGACCTGGTCCGCGCGGCCGAGCAGATCGCCCGCTCGGTGCCGGCCGTACAGTTCGTCGTGGCTCGGGCCCCCGACCTGGCGGATCACCTCCTGGAGCCACTGCGCGGCCTTGGCGCTGCGACCTCCCGTCCGGTGTGCATCGTCAAGGAACGGACGAACGATGTGCTCGCCGCCGCCGATGTGGCGCTGACCGCGTCCGGCACTGCGACGTTGCAAGCGGCCATCCACGAAACGCCGATGGTGGTCGTCTACAGGTTGTCCCCCGTGACGTATCTGCTGGGCCGACGGTTCGTGCAGGTAGACGCGTTTGGGATGGTCAATCTCGTGGCCGAACGCATGATCGTTCCGGAGTTTCTGCAGGAGGCGTTCACGCCGGAGGCGGTGGCCGGCGAGGCGGTGCGGTTTCTCACCGACGATGCGCGCGCGGAGGCAACCCGAGCCGATCTCAGGGAGGTCCGAGAGCGACTCGGCGGATCGGGGGCGAGCCGACGCGCGGCCGAACAGGTGCTCGCCGTAGCGGCGGGGGACCTTCCGAACTAGAAGAGCAAGCCAATCGCCCGGTGCCAGACGCAAAGTACTAGCCCGCAGGCTTACCATCGTCGTGGCCAGACTGACCGTCGCGAACGCCGCCAGTACCGATTACGCTCATGAATGGGAACCTCCTGCGCGGCGACGACGTGTCCGCTTGCCACGGCCGCTGGACCCGTGTCGGGTGGGTCCTCATGGTGGGGGCACTCCCGCTGTGGCTGGGACTGCTGGGTGTGCCGTTTCTGCCCATGACCGTCGCGGCGCGCGGGGGGGTGGCTACAGCGATCATCGTGGTGGCCGAGGTGACATTTTGGGGCGGGGCCGTCCTTGCCGGACCGGATGCGGTCCGGCGACTACGATCCTGGTGGCGTCGGCCGGAGTTGTTGAGCGGTGGGGTACCTGTACCGGAATCCGAAATCCAGGATCCGGAATCCAGGATCGAGCCGCCTGCGTAACACGGGCCGTGCCCCGGCGCCGGTGGAACTCGCGGGCGGAGAGCGCAGGTGCCGCCACGACGTGTTGGCAGGCTTTGTGCTGGTCTGAAGACCGGTCGGCGCCACGATAGACGTGGACGGAGAGACGGACGTCATGATGGACACAGAGGTGGGTCAGACGATGATGCGAACGAGTGCAGTGTTGCTCCTGTCCGTGATGCTGGTGGCTTCGGGGCCGACGTCGGCCGCTGCGGCAAATTCTGACGCGGCGGCGGCTCAACGACCTCGCGAGATCGAGGTCGTGGCGTCTCGGTTCACGTTCGAGCCGGCTGAGATCGAAGTGGCGGTCGGCGAGAGCGTCCGTCTACTCGTCCACTCGGTTGACGTGGAGCACGGCTTCGCGATTCCGAGCCTCGGGATCGGCGAGACGATCCCGCCCGACGGCACCGCAGTCGCCATCGACTTTGTGGCGGGTGAGGTTGGGCGGCACCGAATCCTGTGCAGCAGCTTCTGCGGTGCCGGGCACGGCCGAATGGGGGGCACGCTGTCGATCGTCGCGTCGGCCGACGCGGCCCCGACGGCAGACGGTCCTGACCAGGTCGACGACCTCGAGCTGGACCCGCTGGAGACTGAGTTCAACTTGGTCACGTTACCCACGACGCTACGGATGCCGCAGGGCAAGTTCGCGTTTCGTATCATGCATCGCTTCAGCCGACCCCTTGACGGCCATGAGGGCGACGGTGGCCTGGTGCGAAATTTCTTCGGCTTCGATTCGCCGGCCATCATCGCGCTTGAATTCCGCTATGGTCTGCTGCCGGGGACGCAGATCGGGTTCAATCGCAGCAACACCCGGCATATGCAGATCTTTGCTCGTCACAACCTTCTCTGGCAGCGGGGGCCGCGCGGGATCGGGCTGGACATTCAGGCGTCGCTCGAGGGACTCGACAATTTCAGCGACGACCACGGGGGGTCGGTGCAGGCCATTATTTCGAAGCGGCTGGACGATCGGGTGTCGCTCTATGCGCAGCCGACCTTCGTTGGCAACGTAAACAACGCCCTCTTTTTTCATCCGTCTCCACGTGACCCGGATGACGAGGACGGGCCCGGGGACGCAACCTTCATGGTCGGTCTCGGTGCCCGGCTTCGGATGCGGCCAACGGTCTACGTGGTCGGCGAGTTCGTGCCTCGACTCGGCGGCTTTGACGGCGGCGCGAACCACGTGTCGCTTGCCGTCGAGAAGGTCGTGGGCGGCCATGTGTTTCAGCTGAATTTCTCCAACTCGTTGGGGACGACACCGCTACACCACGCCCAGGGCGCGCACAAAGACAACTGGTTTATCGGATTCAACATCGCCCGCAAGTTTTTCTAGCGGGACCAAAGCCGTTGGTGAAGCGTCGCTGTCGCGAGCGGGAGCGGCGCTTGGCCATCACCCCGATCGTCGTTGAGATTCAGTTCTCACGACGTGAGGGGGAGCCGCCCAGTCGCGGTTCGGGCTTCTCACTGCCTGCTGTCGCGTTTGAGAACAGACCAGTTTTCGTGTGGTCGCGCCGCGAGTTGAGATGACAGGACGAGGGTGTTTCGGCGTGGTGTGCGTGGCGTGGCTTCTGGTGGGAGGGCTGTCCGCGCAGACCAACACCGGTGAGATCAGCGGCGTGGTGGCGGATAGCAGCGGTGGCGTCCTTCCGGGTGCTACCGTGGTCGCGCGTCATCCAGACACGGGGTTCACCAGTGAGCGTGTGACCGACGGGGACGGGCGATTCTTTCTCCCCGCGCTCCCCACCGGCGACTGGGAGATCTCGGCCGAGCTGCCAGGGTTCCGGCGTGCCACCCTGACGGGGGTCTCGCTGGAGCTTGGCCGCACCGTGGAGGTGGAATTCGGCCTCTCGCTCGACACGCTGAGCGAGGAGGTGACGGTCGAGGTGGTCGCTCCCTTGCTGCAGACGAGGACGGCTGAGATCAGCGATGTGATCGAGAGTCGGGAGGTCGAGCAGATCCCGTTGAATGGTCGTCAGTTCCTGCAACTGGCGCTGCTGAGTGACGCGGTGATCATTCCCCCGGGGGGGACGCGGGGCGAGGCGTTGCAGCAGGCAGGGCCGCTGCCCAACGTGGGCGGCCAGCGCTCCGGCCACAACATCTACCTGCTCGACGGTTTCAAGGTGACCGACGAGCTGTTCAACAACCTGGTCATCAACCCCTCGGTAGATTCGATTCGGGAGTTCAAGATTCAGAAGTCGCAGTACGCACCGGAATTCGGTGGGAAGGCTTCTGCGTTGATCAACGTGGCCACGAAGGCCGGTACGAATCGTTTCCATGGCAGCCTGTTCAACGTCGTTCGTGACGAGCGGTTCGACGCCCACAATTTCTTCGACGATCGCAGCAAACCCGTACCGCCTCTCGACCAAAAGCAGTACGGCGGGGCCCTGGGTGGTCCCCTGGTCGAGAACCGCACATTCTTCTTCCTCAGTTACGAACGCCAGGATACGCGGCGTTCGTTGACCAAGACGTTTTCGGTGCCAGGTGCCGCCGTGCGGCGTGGCGATTTTTCGGGTTGGGATCCGATTTGCGATCCCAGCACCATCAATGCGGCAACCGGTGCTTGCACCCCTTTTCCAGGCAACCAGATTCCTGAGAGCCAGCTCGACCCCATTGCGCAGGCGTTTCTAGGGAACGTGCCGTTGCCTACGGGTGCGGGTCAGTTCCAGAACCTGACCTCGGTCGAAGCGCAGGACACGGACGCCCATCAGTTCAGCTTGCGCGTGGACCATCGAGTGACGGCGCACGACCAAGTGTTCGGGCGTTTCAGCACCTTCGACGCCGATGAGCAGCAGCCCTTCGGGACCAGTGCGCAACAGGAGGCGCTGGTGCCGGGATTCGGGCGTACCCTCGATACCACCACGCGGAATCTGGGCATCAGCCATACCCGGACGTTCAGCCGTCAGATGCTGAACGAAGTGCGATTCGGATACCTCAGGGTGGACGGCGGGCAGCGGAGCGTGAATCGCGGGGTCGATTTCGCGAGCCAGGTCGGTCTGCTCGGGGTGAGCGCCAGTCCTCGCGACGCTGGGTTCCCCCAGGTGTCGACCGCCGGGCTCTTCAGCACCATGGGCGACCCGACCACGTTCGTGTCTCGGGACAACGAGCATTTCGAGCTCTACAACAACGTCCTGATCGACCGGGGTTCCCATCATCTGAAGGTCGGTGCCTACCTGTTTCACTTGCGGTTCAGACCTGTCAACGCGGATACCGCGCGCGGCGCGTTCAGCTACACCGGCCAATGGACGGGGAACGCGCTGGCGGACTTCCTGCTCGGTTTTCCCACGGCGGCCAGGGCCGGGGTCGGCGGTGGCGATGAGAACGCGCGTACGACGTGGCTGCACCTGTATGCGCAGGACGACTGGCGCGCGCGAGACAACCTGACGGTGAACTACGGGCTGCGCTACGAGTACAACTCGCACATGAAGGACGTGGACAATCGGTTGTCGAGCATCGACTTTTCGGTGCCAGGGGGCCGGTATGTGATCGCGAGTGATGACGCCGGGAACATTTCGCCGGACGCGGCGGCTTTGCTGCCGCTCATCCCCATCCCGTGGGTCACGTCGGCTGAGGCGGGGTGGGACCGGAGCCTGTTGCGGCCCAGCAAGCTGCGTTTGGCGCCGCGATTCGGTTTTGCGTTGTCCCTCGGCGAAGAGCGCCCCATGGTGTTCCGTGCCGGCTACGGAGTATTCCTGAATCAGTGGGCCTACAGCGTGCAAACCGCTTTCACGCGGAACCTGCCGTTCTTTGTCTTGAAGCAGGTTGATGCGCCGGCGGACCAACTGGTGCCTACCCTCCGCACCCGCGATATCCTGGCGGGCGATGCCACCCGAAATGTTGGCGGCACCATCATGGACAACGACTACCGGGTCGAATACACCCAGACCTGGAGCGGAGGACTCCAGATTGAGGCGGCTCCACAGACCATGTTCGAAGTCGCCTACATGGGGTCGTACACCCTCGGCGCAGACAACGCGACGATACGCAATGTTCCGGTGCCGGGGCCCGGCGCCATTGACGCGCGGCGGTCGATTCCGGGGCTGAGTGCGGTGAGTGCGATTCGATTCGACGGGAAATCGATCTATCACGCCGTGACGTTCAAGGCTGAGCGTCGGTTCAACGGGCGCTTTTCTTTCAACACGTCGTATACGGTGTCGCAGTCGCGCGACGATGCGTCGAGCCCGGGGGCCACCGCGTTCGAGGCCAACGTGCCGCAGGACGTGCGCAACATCTTCCCTGGTGAGGAGGCGCTCTCCAGTTTTCATCACCTTCACCAGCTCGTGGCCAGCGGCAGCTATCGCCTGCCCTTTTTCGAAGGGGTGGGAGGTGCGGCGGAGGCGCTCGGGGCCGGGTGGCGGGTGAATCTGGTGGCGACCGTGCTGTCCGGGGCACCGTTCACGGTCAATCTGGGTCAGGACGTGGCCAATATCGGCGCCGGGCCGGCCCAACGGCCGAACCAGATCGGAGATCCGACGTTGCCCGCGAGTCAGCGCTCGCCCCAGCAGTGGTTCAACACCAACGCGTTCGCGTTGCCGGACCGGTTCACATTTGGGTCCGCGCTCCGCAATAGCGTCTTCGCCCCAGGGATGGCAGTGGTCGATCTCTCCATTCAGAAAGAGTGGCCAGTTGGTCCGGACGATCGTCTCGAGGTGCGGTGGGAGATCTTCAACCTGCTGAATCGGGCGAACTTCGACATTCCGAACCGCGTATTCGGCACCCCGAATTTCGGACGCATCTTCAGCGCGCAGAACGCCCGCGAGATGCAATTCGGCCTCCGCTACAGCTTTTAGCGCCGGCCATGACCGATGCCCACCCGCGGTTGCGAGATACGGAGGTCGAGCGGCCGCTGGCCACGTTGACCTCCGTATCCGTGAAGGCACGTGCGCGGGAGCTTGGGTTCGACCTGTGTGGCATCGCGTCCGCTGGTGATCACGCGCGGCTGTCGTTCTTTCGTGACTGGATCGACCGCGGTTACGCCGGTGAGATGGCGTATCTCGCTCGCACGGCTGACCGCAGGGCGGATGTGCGGGCGGTCATGCCGTCTGCACGGTCGGTCGTGGTGCTCGGTACGCTCTACAACACCGACCGACCGTATTCGACCGAAGTCGCTGACCACGGCGAAGCGCTGATTTCACGTTACGCCTGGGGCGACGACTACCACGATGTCTTGGGCGCGCGCACAGACGCGCTCCGTCAGTGGATGGCGAGCGCGCATGGAGCCGAGCTCGACACGCGGGTCTACGTGGACACCGGTCCCGTGCAGGAAAGACTGTATGCCGAGCAGGCCGGACTTGGCTGGATTGGGAAGAACACCTGCCTCATCCATCCGGAGCTGGGCTCCTGGCTGTTTCTCTCAGAGATCCTGTGTAGCGCGGATCTCATGCCCGACGAGTCCGGCGTAGACCACTGCGGCACGTGCACGCTGTGCCTGGACGCCTGTCCAACCGCCGCGTTTCCAGAGCCGGGTGTGCTCGATGCGACCAAGTGCCTGTCCTACATCACCATTGAAACCAAGGACATCATTCCTGAGAGCGATCGCGCCGCGCTGGGGAGCCATATCTACGGATGTGACATCTGCCAGGAGGTCTGTCCGTTCAACCACGGGGCGCCGGTCACCGACGATGCTGCGTGGCAACCGCGCGCCGCGTTGGATCGGCCGCGCCTGGCTGAGCTGTGGACCAGGCCGGATGCCGAATTGCGTGATGCCATCAGGCACGGCCCGATGATGCGGGTGCGGGTGAAGCGGCTCCGGCGCAACGTCGCCGTGGCGCTGGGCAATAGCGACAGCGTGGAGGCGGCGTCCGCGCTGCGGCCGACGCCGGGCGGGCAGGATCGGGCCGCATCGATCGAGGAGCCGGTGGTCGCCGAGCATGTGGCCTGGGCTCGCGCGCGGCTGGCAGCACGTTGCGGCGGCGCGCCGCCTGGGATCGTGCGCGACCTGCTACTATGAAAGACGTGGTGACCGGGCAACTCCGACGGCTCGGTCATCCTGCGACATGACCATCAGCAAATCTGGAAACGGAGTCTCGTTGGCCCCGACGCTGCTGCTCTCGATGCCGCAGCTTGCCGATCCGAACTTCAAACAAACGGTCGTCTTGCTGTGCGAGCACGGCGCGGATGGCGCGTTTGGTCTCGTGCTGAATCGGCAGACCGATACGCCGGCCGCGTCCGTTGTCCGGCTCACCCCGCCCGTCGACACCGACAATGGTCTGCGGCTCTGGATCGGTGGGCCGGTCGAGCCGGAGCGCGGCTGGATCTTGATGGGGCAGGAGCCTGACGAAGCAGAGTCCGTGGAGGTCTGTGATGGGCTCTATCTGTCGACATCGCCAGACCTGCTCAGGCGGTTGCTCTGCGACCAACCACCCCGTCGCACCCGCTTGCTCACCGGCTATGCCGGGTGGGGCGCCGGCCAGCTGGATCAGGAGTTGGCGTCATCGTCCTGGCTCATTGCCGACGTGGAACTCGACCTCATCTTCGATACCCGCTCCGCGGACATGTGGGAGACGGCCATCCGACGTCTTGGTGCAGATCCTTCGATGCTCCAAATGGGCCGCGGCGTCCACTAGTACGCGTGCGACGACCGACCACCCGCACTCCCTCCCAGGTGGCGCACGGCTTGAGCCGTGCGAATCGCAGGCTCGATGGCACCCTGGTCGGCGTCTGTATCAGCACCGGCGCGGGTCCGACCCGCTATGGCTTGTCGGTCAGGCGGTTGTGACGCACGGATCGCATGGAGCGGTGCACCGTCTTTGTCAGCCGTCGTTCTTCACTCCGAGCCAATTCGTCGCGGCGGGCCTGGAGGTTCGCACCTTCCCGCTTGAGTGCCCGGTAGTTGTCATACCGCCGCCGAGCGAGCGCGTCAGCGTCGACCGCGGCCCTGACGGCACATCCCGGTTCTTCGCCGTGCGAGCAGTCGCGGAAACGACAGCTCGCAGCGAGGACGTCGATGTCGTCGAAGGCCTCTTCGAGCGCCTGCGCGCTGTCCCAGAGCTGCAGCTCGCGCATGCCGGGCGTGTCGATCAGCAGACCGCCGCCGGGCATGACGATCAATTCGCGCTGGGTCGTGGTGTGGCGGCCGCGGCCATCCTTCGACCGGACCGTGCGCGTCCGTTGGCGGTCCACCCCGAGCAGTCGGTTGATGATGGTCGACTTCCCGACGCCGGACGATCCGATCAGGGCGATCGTGCGGCCTCGGGTCAGATACGCCTTCAGCGGATCGATGCCGTCCTGCGCCAGGCAGTTGACCACGTGCGTCGGGGTGTCCCCGGCTACGGCCGCGGTGGCGGCCCGGGCCTGTTCGAGGTCGGCGCAGAGGTCGGCCTTGTTGAGCACGATGACGGGGGCGGCTCCGCTCTCTCGGATGGCGACGAGGTAGCGTTCGATCCGCCGCACATTGAAGTCGTCGTCGAGGCCGCACACGAGAAAGATGGTGTCGATGTTTGCGGCGACGAGCTGGCGGCGGGTTGTCTCGCCAGCGACCTTTCTCGAGAACGACGTCCGACGCGGCAGGACGGCCTCGATGGTGGCCTTCTGCTCGGTCTGGCTCGGTTTGATGGCGACCCAGTCGCCCACGACTGGCGTGTTCTCGGCGATGTCTCCCTGATGTCGCAAGCGACCTGATACCTCGGCCAGTAGCTCCCGGTTGGCGGCGGCCAGCTGGTAGAGATAGTTGTGGGCGACCGCCACCCGGGCCGCCAGCAGCCCTTGTTCGGCGTGCGTTCGAAAGAGCTCGGCGCACTCCAGATCCCAGCCGAGCGTTTCGAGGTCGACCATGTTCACGCCGTCGTCAGGGGGCCGGGGCATATGGTGACGAAAAGGCCGTCACAGAATCACTGGCGAGTGAGGCCCATGGCGGGTCGCGCTAGCCGTCGGTAGGGGCACGCGTCACGCTGGTGACGCTGCCAAGCAGGTAGTGCAAGGTAATCCGGTCACCTGGCTCCAGATGGCGATCGACGGCCTCGGGACCGACCCGGGCCATCTGCATCTGGCCGTCCACCTCATCCGGGTCCGTGAAGAACACGTCCCAGGAGATCTGTCCGTGGATGCTGAGTGGTTGCACTTTGCGCAGGATCCCCGACCGGCTGCCTTTGAGCATGGGCAGATCTTACTCGCAACGAGGGCGGTCACAACGGGAGGGTCGGATGATGGCGTTCACCGTCGACCTGCTGGTCATCCATCAAGTTGTGGAAGCTGACCCCGAGCAGACGCACCGCACGGACGCCTGCCTCGGTGCTCTCCACGAGTCGGAGCGCCCGAGCGACGAGGCGATCGGGGTCTCGCGTCGCCGGCCGCTCGCTGTGGCTTCTGGTCACCGTGGTGAAGTCCGAATACCGGACCTTGATGGTGACGGTGCGGGCGCACAGCGTGTGTCGTTCCAACCAGTCGGCGCCGCGTCGAGTCATCCGGTCGAGTTCTGTTCGAATAGTCTCGAGGTCGGTCAGGTCAGCCGCGTAAGTGTTTTCCGACCCGGACGACTTCGCTGACCGGTTGGGGGTCACTGGTCTGTCGTCGACGCCCTCGGCCAGACGTCGCAACCAGTCCGCTTGACTCCCGACGGTGTTGCGAAGCACATCCGGGGCCACGGCCCGGATATCCACCAGTCGTGTCACGCCGGCGGCGCGGAGTCGCCTGGCGGTCACCGGTCCTACCCCCCAGAGCGCTTCCACCGGCAGCGTCTGGAGAAAGGCTTCGACCCGCTGGGTCGGGATGATGGTCAGCCCATCTGGCTTGTTCCAGCCCGAGGCAATCTTGGCGAGGAACTTGTTGGGCGCAGCGCCGGCCGAGACGGTCAATTGCGTTTCTTCGTGAATCCACCGTTTGAGCCGCTTCGCGACGGTCGTGGCCAGCGGCTCGCGCCAGCTGTTCTCCGTCACATCCAGATAGGCCTCGTCGAGCGAGAGGGGTTCGACCAGCGGCGTGACGGACCGGTACATGTCGAACACCTGCGAAGAGACCTCTCGGTATCGCATGAAGTTGGGCCGGACCACCACGAGGTGAGGACACAGCCGCATCGCTTTGGCCATCGACATGGCCGAGCGCACTCCGAATCGGCGCGCTTCATAGCTGGCCGCTGCGACCACGCCCCGGCCCTCGGGACGCCCACCCACCGCCACCGGTTTGTCGCGGAGCGTCGGGTCGT
>SXOW01000163.1 GCA_005778315.1 Acidobacteriota bacterium | reverse complement strand
GTCGCGCTCCAGCGAGAGCTGGTGGGCGACGTCCTCTAACGGCCGACCCACGCGGCAGGCCCGTCTACGACACCCCGCCCGCCCATGACGGTTTTTCGCCCGACGCGCCTGCTCATTGCGACCACGAACGCAGGCAAGGTCCGCGAAATTCGCGGCATCCTCGGTGATCTGCCCATCACGTTGGCCACATTGGCCGACCATGCAGAGCTTCCGGAGCCTGAGGAGACTGGCAGCACCTTCGCGGCCAACGCACGGATCAAAGCGCTGGCCTACGCCGCCGGCACGGGTGAGGTGACGGTCGCAGAGGATTCTGGCCTGGAAATCGACGCACTCGACGGCGAACCGGGCGTGCGCTCAGCCAGGTTCAATGGTGAGTCGTATGTCGAAAAATTCGCCACCATTGCCCGCCTGTTGGCGGAACGGGGCGCGACGACGAGCACGGCGCGTTTCGTGTGTGCGCTGGCCATGACCCTGCCAGATGGCCGCCTGTGGGAGACGACCGGCACCGTGGAAGGTCGTCTACAGCTGCCGGCTCGCGGCGACGCCGGATTCGGGTACGACCCGATCTTCTACTACCCGGACTACGACCGCACGCTGGCCGAGTTGACCGACCAGGAAAAGGCGGCGGTCAGCCACCGGGGCCAGGCCTTTCGACGTCTCCGCGACTACCTCTCCCAGTAGCCCAACACGACCGAGCGCGTCGCCTGCAACCAGGGGGCTAGTGTGGCAACTTACCCAGCGGGAGGCGCCGCTGGAACATCTGGTAGATGTGGTGGGCCTCGTGATGGGCCATGCATTCCACCTGGAAATGGACATCAAATCGGGGGTACTCGGGATGTCTGCCGCTGCGGTGCCATGCCGCTGGCGTCAGCGCCAGAAGCCGGTCCGCCAGCCGCTCGCGGTCCGCGAGAAACGCGTCTCGGGTCTGGGTCCCATCGTGGGCCACCAGCTTGTCAAAGTCGGTGTCGTTGTCTGGGGTATAGGGCAGCAGCACCGGGTCGTCCCGGGTCAGCATCGCCTCGATGCGCTCATCGAACAGGTGCTGGACTCGCCAGAGATGACAGACCAACTCCTTCACTGACCACTTGCCCGGCACCGTGCGCTCGGAGAGCAGCGTGTCATCGAGTCCCCTGGTCAGCCGTTCGATGTCGGCGCCTTGGCTGCGAAGCCGATCCACGAGACGCCGGTGCGCGGCGTGTTTGTCGTGTCCGTTCGGTGTGTGTGCGTGATCCGACATGGGCTTCAGTATAGCGTCGGCGGGCGCGGTCCCAGGTGCCGCGGCGAGCAGTCCACCCTACGCCGGGCGCGGAAGTGCGATGGTGAAGATGCATCCCCCACCCTCGCGTTGCGTCGCCTGAACGGAGCCCCCGTGCAACCCGACGAGATGCTTGACGATCGACAGCCCCAGGCCTGTGCCTCCCACTTCGCGAGAACGGGCTGCATCGACACGATAGAAACGCTCAAAGACGCGTGCGAGATCCGAGGCAGGGATACCCGGCCCGCGGTCAGCCACGGACAGGCGTGTCACGCCGCCGTCGTGCTGTGCGGCCAGCGTGATCACGCTCCCCTCTGGCGCGTAGGCAACGGCGTTCTCCACCAGATTGCGCAGGGCATCATGCAGCTTCACCGGATCAGCCGTCACCCGGGCTGCCGAGTCCTCAACGGTCGTCTCGATGCGCTGACGTTTGGCCGCGATCATCGGCGCCAGCTCGTGCTCGATCGCGTCGAACATCGCCGTCACCGGGCAGGATGTGGGTGCCAGCACGTCCTGTCCCGCGTCCAGCCGAGCCAGGCGCAGCAGGTCGTTGACCAGGCGCTCCATCCTGGCGCTGTTTCGCGCGATGATCGCGAGAAAGGGGGCGTCACCGTCGTCTGGAGACCGTTCATCGAGCAACGTCTCGACGCTGCCCCGGATGGCCGTCAACGGCGTCCGGAGCTCGTGAGAGACATTCGCCACGAAGTTCTGCCTGACCCCGTCCGCGCGTCGCTGTGCGGTGACGTCGTGGAGCACCAACACGGCGCCGCGTTGCCCCTCCGCGGCAAACGGTCGCGCACGCGCCACCAGCACCTTCGGGATCGGCCCATGCAGCGTGACCTCGCTCGCCTCCGCGCGCTCACCGTGCAGCGCCGCCGTGATCATCCCGGTCACCTCAGGATGTCGAATCCACTCGAGATACTGGTGGCTGGCTGGATCGCCGTCCATGCCGAGCATCGCTCTGACCGCGTGGTTGGCCGTCTGGATCCGGCCCGACTCGTCGATGACCAGCACACCCTCGGCCATGCCTTCAAGAATGGCCGCGGTTCGGCTCCGCTCGGCCACCAGGGCGTTCGCGCCTCGGCGGAGGGCGCCCGCGACTTGACCAAATCCGTGCGCCACCCGGCCGACCTCGTCGTCTCCGCGGTGACCCACAGGGTCATGCGGTCCCTCGGGCAGACCCGACAGCGCGGTCTCGGCCACCCCGCGGCCGGCTTGCCGTCGCGCCCGGGCAGCAATCTCGTTGAGACGGCGAGTCAGCGGAAGGGAGGCCGCCCGCGCAAGAAGAAGCGCGGTGGCAAGTGCCGCCAGCAGCCCCATGGCCAGGACGGCCACGCCGCGTGAGCCACCGTTGGACGACAGTGCCCCTGTCGCGATCAAAAGCCCGCCCGACACGGTGAGGCTGAGCACCGCGACGGCGACCGAGGTCAGAAAGAACCGTGTGTGTAACTTCACGTCAGGCGGGGGCCGAGGTTGCGGTCACGGGGTTTCGACGAACTTGTAGCCAAACTGCTTGATGGTGACGATGTGCTCCACCGTGGCCGGCAGCTTCTCACGGAGTCGGCGAATGTGCACGTCCACCGTTCGAGTCCCTCCCGTGTAGTGATACCCCCAGACATCAGACAGTAGCAAGTCGCGCGACAAGACACGCCCCTGATGCTCGATCAGGTATTGCAGCAGCAGAAACTCCTTGGCGGTCAGGCTGACCACCCGGTCGTCGTCCGTCACCTCGTGCCGGTCCAGGTCGACCACGACCGGCCCGAATCGCAGCACGTGGTCTGGACCGACCGACCGGGTACGCCGGAGCACCGCTTGCACGCGCGCGACC
>SXOW01000162.1 GCA_005778315.1 Acidobacteriota bacterium | reverse complement strand
GGGCTTTGTCGATGCAGTGCGTCGCGCGACCGAGCGGTCGGTCGAGAGCCGGCTGCTGCTCGAGGAGGATGCCCGGGTCATCGTGGGGATGGCCGAGGCCAGCGACATCCTCCGCTGACCGGGTCGAGGCCTGTGGCGCGGCGCCCGCCGCCGCGCGGGGAGTGGCTCACGCGATGCGATCGCGGCTCCTCACGCGAGAAACTGTCCTTCGAGGAGTACGGTTTCTTAGGAGTGGTATGCTGCGGACCTCCGCGCAGCGTCCGACCGGGAGGGAGGATGTCGTTCGTCACACGAAGCGCCATGCGTGATGTGAAGAGCGTCCTGATCGTCGTGGTCGTGCTGTGTCCGCTCACAGCGCTGGGGCTCCAAGCGGCGGGTGGTTCCCCGCGTCCGGGCCCGGTCGCGGGCGAAGCCTTCGCGCAGACCCTCAGCGAGCGTGCGCGGCTCGTCGGGACGTACCGACTCGTCGGCCGCGAGGTCAAAGACGAGGACGGCACGTGGCGACCGACGCCGAACTTCAACGAGGTCGGATACATCACCTACAGCGACACGGGGTACATGGGCGTGCAGGTCATGCCCAACGCCCGCGCCCCGTTCGCGGGCGACCAGCCGACCGCGGACGAGGCGCGGACCGCGCTGCAGGGCTACTCGGCCTATTACGGTCCATTCAGTACGGACGAGGACGAGGACGGGACGTTCGTCGTCCACCACCGGATGGGGCAAATCGACCCGGGCGGCGCGGTGGACGCGAAGCGCTTCTACGACGTCGATGGCGATCGGCTCATTCTTACGCCGGCGACGCCCGACGGACGTAAGGTCGGGGCCCCGAGACGCGTCGTGTGGGAGCGACTGCCCGAGGTCCCGCTCTCGAACGAAGCGCGTCGGTTCGTCGGCTTCCGCCAGCTCCTCTATACGGACCGCTATACCGAGCGGGACGGTCGCCTGGTGTCGCATGGGGACCGCAACGAGAGCCGCGCCGGCTCCTACATCATCTACACGCCGACCGGACACATGATGGTGCACCTCATGGCCCGCGAAGGGCGGGAGCCCTACGCCGGGACGACACCCACGCCGGACGAGGCGCTGGCGGCGTATCAGACCTATGGCGGCTACTTCGGACGCTTCACCGTCCATGACGACGCCGATCCCCCGTATGTCGTTCACCATCTGGAAGGACGACCACGGCCCGGTCCCTTGACCGATGCCGTTCGGCTGTACGAGCTCGACGGCAACGTCCTGCGGCTTGGGGGCCGGCCGCGCATGTCCGATGGCGAGGCCACCGGGGGGCACCTCTACTGGGAGATATTGCCCGCGCGGCCGGAATAGGCCGTCCGGCTGCTGGGGCGGAAGATTCTGATCGACAATCCACGCCGCGGGCTGGCGTGTGTGCCCGTCGCTGTGGGCGGTGCGCGGTGGTTGTGGTCACCGGCAATGCGGGGCAAGGCGAAAGGGTGAGTGGCGATGGTGCGGATGACGAGTCTCGGGTGGGTGACGGCGGGCACCGCGGCGGCGTGGCTGGCGCTCGGCGGGTTGCCGTCAGCCCAGACAGGTAGCCAGACACCCTCGCCGCTGCAGCAGTTGTCGCGGCGCGCCACCAGCACCATGACCAACCCATACCGGATGTTGGAGAACTGGCCGACGCTGCGGCCCGGCATGACCTGGGGCGCCGCCATCGGGCTGATTCCCGACGGCACCGGCGGCACCTGGATGATGTTCCGCTCCGAGCCGCCGATCAACTACATCACGGCCGCGGGCCAGATCACCAAGAGCTTCGGCGACGGGATGATCGTGCAGGCCCACGGGTTCTGCATGGACCACGACGGCAACCTGTGGGCCGGTGACAGCGGGCCGTTCGGCGACGACCCTAGCACCGCCGGGCGCGGGTTTCAGCTCCACAAGTTCACGCAGGACGGCGAGCACCTGCTCAGCCTGGGCAAGCCCGGCGTGTCCGCCGCCGGCCAGGACACCTTCATCGGCCCCACCGCCTGCGCGGTGGCGCCGGACGGCAACATCATCGTCGCGGATGGCCATTGGCCCCGGCCGTCCACCGCCCAGCAGGACGGCGACCGGCTGGTGGAAATCACCCCGGCCGGCGACTTCGTGCGCGCGGTCGGACGGCTGGGCGCCGGGCCGGGGGAGTTCATGGGCCCGCACGCGCTGGCCTTCGACGCGGCCGGCCGACTGTTCGTCGCCGACCGGTCGAACAACCGGGTGCAGGTCCTGGACCGCGACCTGCAGTTCGTCGATGAATGGCGGCACTTCGGCCGGCCGAGCGGCATCACCATCCTGTCTGACGACACGCTGGTCGTCGCCGACTCGGAGTCCGGCGCGGCGATTCCGGGCCCACCCGCTGCCCCGGAAGGTGAACGCGGTGTGCGCAACCCGGGCTGGCAGGTGGGCATCCGGATCGGCAGCGCGGCCGACGGCGCCCTGCACGCCTTCATCCCCGGGACGCGTCCGGAAGGGATGGCCGCCGACGAGCAGGGCAATATCTTCGCCGGGCTGACCGGCGGGTGCGACCAGAGCCCGTCGGGGGGATGCCTCCAGAAGTGGGTGAAACGCTAGGTTTGCCCTGAGACGACGCGTGGCCAGATGAACGTGGTCCCCAACCGACAGCATGGCCCTCCTCGACCGTCGCCTGCCGGACAACGTCGAGGGCGAGTTCTTCGTCGACGCGAGTTGCATCGATTGCGACGCCTGCCGGCAGATCGCGCCGGCCACCTTCCGCGACCACGGCGGCCAGTCCAGCGTGCACGCCCAGCCGCTCACCGATGAGGCGCGCCAGCGTGCGCTCATGGCGCTGGTGGCCTGCCCCACCGCGTCGATCGGGACGGTGTCGCGCGTGGACGCGCGGGCGGCGGTCCGCGCCTTTCCCGAGCGGATCGTGGACGGGGTCCATTTCTGCGGATTCACCGCCGAGGCGAGCTTCGGCGCCTGGTCGTATCTCATCGTGCGTCCAGAGCACCTCGGCGGGAACGTGCTCGTCGACTCGCCGCGCTTTACGGCGCCGCTCGTGCGCCAGCTCGAAGGGATGGGCGGTGTATCGCTCATGTTCCTGACCCACATCGACGATGTCGCCGACCACGCGCGCTTCGCGGCCCACTTCGAGTGCCCCCGGATGATGCACGCCGAGGACGGCGCTGCCGGCCTCGGCATCGAGCGGGTGGTCAAGGGCACCACTGCCGTCCCGATCGACGACGATCTGGTGTGTCTCCCCACACCGGGCCACACCCGCGGGCATCAGGTGCTGCTCTACCGCCGTCGCGTCCTGTTCACCGGCGATCATCTCGCCTGGTCGCCCACGCGCCGCCGACTCATCGGATTTCGGGACGCCTGTTGGTACTCCTGGGCCGAGCAGACTCGGTCCATGGCGCGGCTGCTGGACCACGACTTCGAGTGGGTGCTGCCGGGGCACGGCCGTATCCACCACGCCCCACGGGACGTGATGCGCGAGGCGTTGCGGGCGTGCGTCGCGGAGATGCGGTGAGCGAGGGAGCCTCGATGCCAGCCGAGCCAACTACTACAGCGTGTCATGCAGAAACGACACGACCTGCGGCCAGATCTGCGCCGCTCGGTCCGCGTCCAGCGTCCCCAGGGCGTTGTGTGGCCCCATGAAGGCGTGGCCCGTGCCGGCATGCACCGTGAGCGTGACATCCTTGCCCATCGCCCTGAGCTTGGTCTCGAGCGCGCGCGCGGCAGCGGGCGGAAAAAAGCTGTCGTTCTCCGCCATGTGGCCGCGGACGGCTGCCGTCAGCCTGGACCAGTCCGGCTCGGGGTCACCCTGCGGGAACCCGTAGAACGGCACCAGCGCCGCCACCGCGTCGGGACGGTTGACCGCGATGAGGAAGCCGAGCATGCCGCCCATGCAGAAGCCCACGACGCCCACGCGCCCGCTCGTCACGGCGGAATGCGCGGCCAGATAGTCGACCGCGCCGCTCATGTCCCGGGCCGCCCGGTCCGGCGGCAGCGTCTGCATGAGGTGGCCTGCCTTGTCCACCTCCGTGTGCCCAGCCAGCTCGCCGTGATAGAGGTCCGGCGCCAGCGCCACGAACCCGGCCGCGGCCAGACGCTCGGCCATCTCCTTGATGCCGGAATCGAGACCCCACCATTCCTGGATGACCAGGACACCGGGACCGGAACCTGAAGCGGGCATGACGAGATACCCGGACGCGGTGTCTCCGTTGCTCGGGAATTCGACGACCTCAGCCATGCACCGAAGAATAGGAGATTCGACGGGGCCACGCAACCGGGCGCTCGAGGGGCTCAGCCCCGGTGAATACGCCAGTGAGAGGCCGGCTGGTGGTAGCCTACGCGAGTCAGCCATGGGCTGCGAAGCCACTATGAGCCCCGATTCACGGCCCGACAGGCCCCCATCCTCCCCTGGCGTGGATGTCGTGCGCTACATCATCGTCGTGCACGGGATCGGTCAGCAAGAGAAGAACGAGACGGTTCGAGTCCGCACCCTGAGCGCACGAGAGAGCGAGGTGTCGTATGACGCGACGGATCTTGACGATTGATGGCGGGGGGATGCGGGGCGTCTTCTCGGCTGCGGTGATTGAGCAGATGGAGCTGATCAACGGTGACAAACCGGCGAACGAGATTTTCGACTGCTTCTGCGGTACCAGCGCCGGGTCGTTGATCGCGGCCGGGCTGGCCAACGGGATGCGGGCGCGAGAGATCAAGGAACTGTTCCTCACGGTGGCGAAGCAGTCGGGCGATCTCGTTGCTGAGGGGGCATCGTCGGCGAACTCGCTGACGCCGGCTGAGAAGCGACAGGCCGCCACCACGGCGCTGGAAACCATGCTGAAGACGGTGTTCGGCAAGAAGCGCCCGAGCGATCTCCGCCGCGATCTCCGCCGTTCGCGGGCCAAACGGCCTGGGGTGCGTGATTCCTATCTCGCCGTTCCCGCCCGTGACATGGCGACCGGCAAGGTGGTCTTCTTCGGCAACTTCCCGCCGGACCCGGGTGGGGAGCCATCGTTCTGGTCCAACACGGAGGTGGACGAGGACGAGCCGCTCTGGAAGATCGTCCGCCGCAGCTCTGCGCTGCCGCCGATGTTCGCGCCGAGCGGCGCGTTTCTCGACGGCGGGATCTCACCATTCGCCAACCCCACATACGCCGCCTACGTGGGCGTCAAGCGTCGCCTCGGGTGGAACCCTGCCGACGACGAGCTGCGTTTCTACTCCGTCGGCACGGGCTATCACACGCCCAGGACGCATGGGCTCGCGGCACTCGATGACGAACAGATGTACGGCCTCATGATCAGCGCGATGATGCAGGACATCAACTTCCTGCAGCACCAGGTCATGAAGCGGCGCGACGACGAGGAAGGTGACCGTGTCTGGTACAAGCGCTTCAACATCAGCTTCGATCAGAGGGGATTCGACCGGTTCAAACTGGGGACCCGAACAGCGGACGAATTCGAGGAGCTGTCGCAGACCGGGTCACAGCAGGTCGAGGAACTGGCGCGCATCGGAACGGTCGTGGGCAAACAGAGCGTCCATGCTGACGATTTCAGGTAGGCGAGCGGCCCGCGTTCGGCCTTCGCAGAACGTAACTCTGGTAGAGGACGGTCCGCTCCTGGAATTGGCGGTAGGTCGTCGAATCCTGCACGACGCAGAACTCGCCGAAGACCGTCGCGAGGTAGGTCGGGACGTAGGCGGCCACCAGTGCGCGCCGACGCGGGCTGTCGAGTGCAAGCGCCGCCAGCACCTGCGTGGTGATATCCCGCGTCCCGACGATCTCCAGACCCGCATCCCCGAACTGGGACCTGAGCGCGGCGATCTTGGCGACGGGGCGGAAATCGGCAAACAGCAGGTGACCTCCCGGCCGCAGGACACGCGCGACGTCGGCGAGGTAGCCGGCCATGGAGCCGTAGCAGTGGGACGACTCCACGTTCACGACCACGTCGAAGGCGGCGTCGGCGAAGGGGAGCGCTTCGGCGTCGCCAGCGACGAAGTGCAGGCCGCCCGCACCGTAAGCCGCGCGAGCGCGCCGGACCGCCGATCGCGACCGGTCCACCCCGACCAGGGTCCCGGCGCCGAGACGTCTCCGGACGAACCAGCTTCCACCACCGCGGCCGCAGCCGACCTCGAGCACGCGTCGACCCTCGAGAGCCACCCCTGACACGACCTGATGGTAAAGTTGCACGCACAGGCGCTCGGCCTCCTCAGGTTCCTCCAGGGGCAGCGGGGGACCGTCCGCCGCAACGGGGTCGAAGTAGCCGCAGTTCAGGAAATGCAGCGCGTCGGTGTCGAACCGGGTCCCGAACAGTTCGTACCACAGGCGCCAGGCCGGCCGCTTGATGGCCGGGATTGCGAGCAGGCGCTCGAGATACCCGAACCCAAGACGGTAGACCGTGGAGGTCCACGGCTTGACGGTGCTCATCCGTTTACTCACGTGGCCAGCCTCCACGTCTCACGCGTCGGGTCATGGTCGCCGGGTGCCTCGCGTCAACTGACGGCCCGCCCTGGATCCGCACGCCCATGAGCCTTACCCCCGGCCAGCGACTAGGCGTCTACGAAGTCTCCGGACTGATCGGGGAAGGGGGTATGGGTCAGGTGTGGCGAGCGCGCGACACCCGTCTGGGGCGGGACGTCGCCCTCAAGACCCTCCCCGACGCGGTGGCTGCCAAGGCAGCCGTGCTGATCCGATTCCAGCGCGAAGCGCGGGCCGTCGCAGCGCTGAACCACCCCAACGTCGTCACGATTCATGCGGTGGACGATATCGACGGCGTGCACTACCTCGCCATGGAACTCGTGGAGGGGCAATCCCTCTCCCAGCTGATCGCGGCGGGACCGATGCCGATCGACCGGTTTTTCACGGTGGTGGAACCGCTCGCCGATGCCCTGACCGCGGCGCACGCCTGCGGCGTGATCCACCGGGACCTGAAGCCGGCCAATATCATGGTCACGGACGCGGGTCGGGTCAAGGTGCTCGACTTCGGGCTGGCCAGCCTGAGCGGGCCGGCCGCCGACCTGGAAGAGACCCTCGCCACGGAGCTGACCCAGCACGGGAGTGTCGTTGGGACCCTGGCTTACATGGCGCCGGAGCGTTTCGAGCGCAGCGAGTCAGACCACCGGTCGGACATCTTCGCGTTGGGCGTCATCATGTACGAGTTGCTGACCGGTCACCGCCCGTTCGCGGGACCGACCGCGGCCACCTTGATGGCCTGCATCCTGCGGGACGAGCCGCCGCCGCTGTCGTCCCGGCGCGGCGGGATGCCGGAGCTGGTCGCGCACGTCGTCCACAAGTGCCTCGAGAAGCTGCCCGCCAATCGCTATCAGGGGGCCTCAGCCTTGCTGGAGAGCCTGCAGCGCGCGCGTCGGCAACATGATACGCGGAAGACCGAGGCGCACGCGACCCTGCCGGGGGTCTCGTCGACGGGGGCCCGGGCGTCCATCGCGGTCCTGCCCTTCACCAACCTGAGCGCGGACCCGGAGAACGACTTCTTCGCCGACGGGATCGCCGAGGAGATCATCAACGTGCTTGGCCAGATCCGGGGTCTCCGGGTGGCGGCTCGCACGTCCTCGTTCTCATTCAAGGGCAAGAACATCGACCTGCGGGAGGTCGGCGAGCAGTTGGGGGTGAGCACGGTCCTCGAAGGCGGTGTCCGGAAAGCGGGCAAGCGGCTGCGGATCACGACCCAGCTGGTCAACACCGCCGACGGCTACCAGCTGTGGTCGGAGCGTCTGGACCGCGAGATGGAGGACGTGTTCGCGGTGCAGGACGAAATCGCGCGAACAGTCGCCGAGCGGCTCAAAGTGTCCCTGTCGGCCGAACAGGAGGTCGCGCTGGTCAAACCGGCCACCGACAACTTGGAGGCCTACGAGCTGTACCTCAAGGGGCGCGCGCTGCTCTACAAGCGGGGGGTGTCGATTCCGGCCGCGCTGACCTGTTTGAAACAGGCCGTGGCGCTCGACCCTGGCTTCGCGCAGGCCTGGGCCGGAGTGGCCGACGGCCACACCATCCTGGGGCAGTACGGTTTCGTGCGCGCGCACGACACGATGCCGCACGCCAAGGCCGCCGCCAACCGCGCGGTGACGCTGGACGATTCGCTGGCGGAGGCCCATGCCGCTCTGGCCGGCTCGCTGCTCCTGCACGACTTCGATGTCGATGGGGCCGAACGCGAGCTGCGGCGCGCGCTGGAGCTCAACCCCGAGTACATCCAGGCACGCGGCTGGTATGCCCTGTTCGTGCTCTGCTGGATTCGCGGGCGGTTCGACGAGGCCGTCACCCACACCACGCTCATGCGCCAGCAGGATCCGCTGTCGGCGTACACGTCGGCGCAGCACACGCTGACGCTCGGCTTCGCCGGCCGGTTCGACGAGGCGTTCGGGACGGCGCACGAGGCGGTGGCGCGTGACCCGGCGTCCTACGTGTCTCACTGGGCGCACCAGTTCCTCGGACTCCTCGCGGCCCGCTATGAACAGTCGCTGGAGGCGGGCGACGCGGCGCTCGCCGTGTCAGGGCGCCATCCCTGGCCGCTTGCGATGCAGGTGTCGGCGCATCTGGAACTCGGCCACCGCGACGCGGCGCTGGCCTGCTACGACGAGCTGGTGAAACGGGCCGCCGCTGTCTACGTCCAGCCGTTCGGCCTGGCCTGGTCCGCGGCGGCGCTCGGGATGGCCGACGAGGCGGTCGCCCTGGCCGAGCAGGCGCTCGCCGACCACGACGCCAGCTTCCTGGTGGGAATCCGGTACTACCCGCACGCCGAGCCGCTCCGTCAGGCGTTGCGCCGGGCCGGCAAGCTCGAGGACATCCTCGCTGGTGTCGGAGGCTAGCAGACCCACGCCCCCCGGCCCGCGTTCTCGCCGCCTCGCGGGCGACCTTGGGCGCATGCGCCGGGACCCGCTGCCGTTCCTCCTCGATCTCAGACGGGCGCACGGCGACGTCGTGCAGTTCCGTCTGCTGCACAAGTCCGTCGTGCTGCTGGCCCATCCGGACCATATCCGTCACGTCCTCCAGACCCACCACACGCGGTATACCAACGCCAGTACGCAGACGGGCGGCTTCGGGGTACTGCGCGCGTTTCTTGGCAACGGGCTGCTGACGAGCGACGGCGCCTACTGGCTGCGGCAGCGCCGTCTCATGCAACCGGCATTTCACCGCGAGCATGTCGCGGCATTCGGCCGCGCGATGACGCGGGCGGCCACGGCCCTGGCCGATCGCTGGGAGCGCGAGCGTGCCGACACGGTGAACCTGACGGCCGAGATGTCACACCTCACGCTGGGAATCATCGGCGAGACTCTGATGAGCGCCGACGTCAGCCCCGCGGCCGCGCGGTTCGAAGCGGCGCTGGCGGTGGCCACGCGCGAGGCGGCGGCCGCCATGATGCGCCCCATGGGCTGGCCGGGCTGGCTTCCGACGCGCCGCAACGCGGCGCTGCGGCGCGCGCTGTTGGACGTCGACGACTTCGTCGCCGATCTGATCGACCAACGGCGACGGACCGCCGCCCAGCCGGCCGATCTGCTCTCGATGCTGATGGCGGCGCGGGATCCGGAGACCGGGAAGGGGATGACCGATGGGCAATTGCGCGACGAGGTGATGACGACCTTCATCGCCGGGCACGAGACCAGCGCCCTCGCGCTCGGGTGGACGTTCTATCTGTTGGCGAAGCACCCGACCGCCGCCGCGCGACTGAGAACCGAACTCGTGGACGTGCTCGAGGGCCGGGTCCCAACGGTCGACGACCTGGACCGGCTGGTATACACGGGACACCTGATTCAGGAGTCGATGCGGCTGTATCCGCCGGTGTGGGCCATCCCACGCTGCGCCGTCGCGGATGACGAGGTGGGCGGCT
Organism: Acidobacteriota bacterium; assembly: GCA_005778315.1. Lineage (GTDB taxonomy): Bacteria > Acidobacteriota > Vicinamibacteria > Vicinamibacterales > UBA8438 > UBA8438. Next base: position 1,560 of record SXOW01000162.1, on the reverse strand, counting down.
ACCGTGTCCCGGCTGGTGCGTTCATCCTCGTGAGCCCGTACGTGACACACCGTCATCCGGCGTTGTGGATCGATCCGGAGACGTTCGACCCGGACCGGTTCGGGACGACCATGGTGCGCGATCTCCCGGCGTTTGCCTATTGTCCCTTCGGCGGCGGTCCGCGCCGGTGCATCGGCGACAGCTTCGCGAGCATGCAGCTGCGGCTGGTCGTGGCGACCCTCGCGCAGCGCTGTCAGTTCGCGCTCGCCAACGACCCGATTGGACTCAGCGCGACCGTTACCCTCCGGCCCGACCGGCCCATCGTGATGCGGCGGGCTCCGGGGCAGGGGGTATGATTGGCCGCATGATGGACTCCAGGACCAGCAAGTCGGCGCGCGTTGCCAACGCGGAGGTCGCTGGGGCCATCGGCGCGCGCGCCACGACTCGCAAACGTGTGCTCGTGGTCAATTGCTACTTTCCCGAACTCCGTCAACCGGTCAAGCTCACCCACGAGGTGCCCAATGCGCTCGTGCCGGTGATGTTGGCCGGCGCCTTCTCGCAGCGTTTCTGCGATGTGCGGATCCACAACGAGGTGTCGCACGGGTTCCTGGAGGTCTTTCGGCCCCAGCTCCTGGAGTGGCCGGACGTCGTCGTGCTGACGGGCCTGACGGACACGTTCGATCGGATGCTGCACATTACCGCCTATGTGCGCAGTGCCAACCCCCGGGTCATCGTCATCGCGGGCGGCTACCCGGTGCGCAGCTTTCCCCGGTATGCGCAGAAATTCTTCGACTACGCCTGCCTGGGTGACATCGAGGAACTGCGCGACGTCATCGCCGAGGCGCTGGGCGAGGACCATGTCGACCACGACATGATCCCGCGCTACGACCTCGCGGACTGGATCGGGAAGCGCATCGCGTATGTCGAATCGAGCCGAAATTGCAATTTCCGGTGCAGCTTCTGCACCCTGACTGGCGAGGGCCACGCCTACACGAAACAGAGCCTCGAGTACCTGCGCCGACAGATCGTCGGGCTGGGCCGCCGCGAGATTCTCCTGTTTGTCGACAACCAGTTCCACGGCGGCGACCGACAGTTCTTTCTCGATCGGCTTGCGCTGCTTCGCGAGCTCCGGACGCAGGGCTACTTCCGGTTCTGGAGCGGATTTGCGACCGACGCCTTCTTCTGGAACGACGAGGACGTGGCGCTGGCCCGCGAGTCGGGGTGTTTCTCGCTGCTGGTCGGGGTCGAGTCGTTCGACGACACCTGGTTGCACCGCGTCAACAAGGCGCAGAACAACCGGTATCCGCAGGTGCAGCTCATCGAGCGGTCCCTCGATGCCGGCATCCTGTTTCAGTACGGTCTTGTGTTCGACCCCACGGAGCGATCCGTGGCGGACATGCGCCGCGAACTGGAGTTCGTCCTCGACACCCCAGAGGTGCCCCTGCCGAATTTCATCTTCAACGCCATCCCGTTCCCGGGGACGCCGTTCTTTCACGACCGGCACGCGAAGGGACTGCTGCTACCAGGCGTCAAGGCGCGGGACCTGGAGGGGTCGACCCTCACGATGCGGCCCATCGACGG
>SXOW01000161.1 GCA_005778315.1 Acidobacteriota bacterium | reverse complement strand
GTGTACCGCCAACGTCCTGCACACCGTCCCCCAGGCGCTGCGGGACCGGATGGAGGTGCTGCAGCTGGCGGGCTATACCGAGCTGGAAAAGGTGGAGATCGCCAAGACGTTCCTGGCGCCCAAAGCGATCAAGGGGACCGGACTGACGGACAAGCAGCTACAGTTCAAAGACGAGTCGTTCCAGGCCATCATCCGGCGCTACACGCGTGAAGCCGGGGTCCGGAGCCTCGAACGCGAGCTGCAGGCGGTCTGTCGCAAGGTCGCCCGCAAGGTGGTGAAGCAGGGCAAACAGTTCTCCGAGGCGATCACGGCCGAAAAGATTACCGGATACCTCGGCGTACCGCGGTATCGCCCGCAGATGGCGGAGGAAAAGAACGAAATCGGCATCGCGACGGGACTGGCCTGGACTGAAGCCGGCGGCGAGTTGCTCGTGACCGAGTCGATTCTGATGCCGGGCAAGGGCCGACTGACCCTGACCGGACAGTTGGGCGATGTCATGCAGGAATCGGCGAAAGCAGCGATGAGCTTCGTGCGTTCGAAGTCTGACGAGTACGGCTTGCCAAAAGACTTCCATAGCACGCTTGATATCCACTTGCATGTGCCGGAGGGCGCGATCCCGAAGGATGGGCCGTCGGCTGGCATCACGTTGGCCACTGCGCTGATTTCCAATCTGGCAAAGGTGCCGACCCGCCGCGATGTGGCGATGACCGGCGAGATCACACTCCGGGGGAAGGTCCTCCCGATCGGCGGCGTGAAAGACAAAGTTCTGGGCGCCCATCGGGCGGGTGTGACAACGATCATCCTTCCCAAAGACAACGAAAAAGATCTCGCCGACATTCCGAAAGCCGTGCTCGACATCCTCGAACTGCACTTGGTCGAATCCATGGACGAAGTGTTGAAGATTGCACTTACGGAACCGCTGCGCGGGCCGATTGCCGCGGACCAGGGTGATGGGCAAGTCGTGCCCCAAGACGACCGGGTGACCCACTAGCCGCTACACGGTCGATCGCGGAGGCGGATGAAAATTCAAACCGCCGAGTTCGTGACCAGCGTCGGGCTCCAGGGGCGGCTGCCCGTGTCGCATCTGCCGCAGGTCGTGCTGGTCGGTCGCTCGAACGTCGGCAAGTCCACCTTGATCAATGCGCTGGCTCACCGCAAAGTGGCGCGAGCCGGAGGTGCGCCGGGCACGACGCGTCTCCTGAACGTGTATCGATTGGCCCTCGCCAATGCTCGCGGCGAACTGCTGTTGATCGACCTCCCCGGCTTCGGCTACGCACGGGGGGGGGCGTCCGGGAGCGGATTCGACCAGCTGACGGCCCGGTATTTTCAACCAGACCCGACCACGCCGCTGGATCGGCCCGGGCGCGTCGGCCCGAGCGGAGCGGTCCTGTTGGTCGATGCCCGCCATCCTGGGCTGGCCAACGACCGCGAGGCGCTCGCCTGGCTCCAGGGGATGAAGTTGCCATTCGTTGTGGCCGCGACCAAGATCGACCGGCTGACGCGGTCCGCCCGTGCGAAGGCCCTGCGAGACCACGAAACCGCGCTGGAGCACGACGTGCTGCCAGTCTCCGCGAAATTGGGTGATGGTCTGCCGGCGTTCTGGCTCGCGTTGCTGACGGTGGCTGGGATCTAGTGGGGGCAAACGAGATCGTGCGGTCTGCTACAATGTGGCGTTACGCACGTTGACGAGGAGTACACAGTGAAAAAAGGCATCCATCCGGAATATCACGAGGTCGAGGTCCACTGCGCCTGTGGCACCACGTGGAAGAGCCGGTCGACGAAGAGAGAAGTGCGATTGGAAATCTGCTCGAATTGCCATCCGTTCTTTACCGGCAAACAGAAGCTGATTGACACAGAAGGCCGTGTCGACCGGTTCACGAAGAAATACGGCGCGCAGACGGTGGCGGGGCTCAAGGATCGGCTCGGCAAGCAGCGCAAAGGGCCCGAGGCCGCGTCTGACGCGCCCCAGCCCAGCTAGTCCAGCGAATAGTGTGGCGCGAGCGGCCCTCCCGGGCTGCTCCGCGCCAGCCCAGGGTCGTCCGCCAGCCTCCCCTCCAACCTCGTCAGCCGTCGCTGCACATCACGCCGGCGTCCAACTGTGTATTCCACGGCGTACGCGCGCCGCGCGTAGACGAGCGCCCGGTCCGGATCCTTCAGCCGATGCTCGTGGTGAACCGCCAGGGCCCGGAGTGCCTCGCGCTCGAACATGCCAGCCGGCCGCCGACCGAGATCGATCAACGCCTGCCAGTACCGAGCCGCATCGCCATGACTCCGCTGGCGGCGACACCCGAGTGCAAGCCGGTACAGCGCTTCAGCCCGTGTCCCGAGCGCGTCGAACTCCATCATCCGTCGCGCACCGGACGTCAGCGCGACCGCACGCTCGTAGCAGGCCGGAGCGTCTGACTCGCGCCCGCCGCGTTCATAGAGCCGGCCAAGACCGAGGCTCTGGTGGGCGCTCCTGGACGCGGGCGCGCCTCTGTCCAGCAGGTCGCACGCCATGCCGGTCAACACCCCGAGTGAGACCAGGTCCAGCTGGTTGTGGTGCAGCACGCCCCGCAGCGGCCTCGGGTCACCGGATCGCAGATACTCGAAATAGCGGGCTGGAATCTCGAAGCCGGGGACATCGCCTGCGCGACGGAACCCCAGCACGCGGTCTTCAAGTGCTCCCAGCCCGCCAGTCTCCGGCCCCCAGAGTCGACGCGCTGGATGCAACAGGTCGACGTGGCGGAGCGCCGGCAGCGGCGTCTCCAGCCGCTGGTAGAGCCACCGCATTTCCATGAACGGCACGTCGAACGACTTGCCATTGAACGTGACGAGGGTATGGGCGCCGGCAACCGCCGCCGTCACCGCCGCCAGCAGGCGGCGCTCATTCGCGAAGCTGGACAGGACGAACTGCCAGACGTGGAACCGGTCGCCGACGAAACACCCGAAACCGACCACGAACGCGACGGTGCCTGAGCCGCCGCCGAGTCCCGTGGTCTCCAGGTCGAAGAACACGAGGCCAGCCCTGGGGTCTGGATCCGACCTGGGCGGCTCGCCCTCATCCCCACGACCACACAGGACACGAAGACCCTCGGCGCTGATCGTTCTCGAGGCGTCCTGAAGCCGGTGACCATACGGCGCGTCTCCGGCCTCACCGCCGCACCACCACCGGACGACCGGGCATGGGCCAGCCGGACCCTCCTCCACCGCGCCGCCAAGCGCAGCGGCAAACGCGTCGAGGTCCACCGCGGGTGTTGCCGCGGCACGGGTGGGCGTGGCGCCAGCGCGCTTGGTCCCCCGGAGCAGATCTCGCAAACGATCCACATCGGTCATAGGGCGATTACCGGAGGCCGGCGAGCAAGGCCAGCGCGACTGGCTTCGCGCGGGGCCCAGTTTGGCCAATCGGCCCCACGCACGACGGACAGCCCGTTTCGCACGGACACCGCTCAATCAACGCCTGCGTATCCGCCAGCAGGCGGGCATGCAGACCGAAGAGGGGCTCACTGAATCCGATACCCCCCGGGTAGTTGTCGTACACAAAAATTGTTGGCTCTTCTTCCTCGGTGGTGGACGCCTCGGTGGCCGCCCGGGGCAGCGCCGGAGACACGTCCTCGCCGTGAATGGCGAGGCCAATGTCATGCAGGTCGCACATCAACAACAGTTGCGCGACCTGCCGCATGGCAAACCCCAGGCCGACGATCCCATCTCGACGGTCATCACTCGCAAACGGCAAGCTGTTCACGAAGACCCGGGACAGTTGCAGCCAGTACGCGGTCGTGTGCATTTCCTGCTCAGGCAGATCGAGCTCCCCGGAGCCGACGTTTTCATTGGTGTAGAACTTGATTTTCTTGAAGCCAACGACCCGCGACACCACGTGCACCTCCCCGTGGCATCCCGCCGCCGCCGCGTCCCCGACCGGCACGAGGTCCTCCGACGCTTCGAGCGACGGACGCGTCCGGTCGAACTCTTCGAGCACGGTCACCTTGGTATAGGTGATCGCGTCGGTGTAGT
>SXOW01000017.1 GCA_005778315.1 Acidobacteriota bacterium | reverse complement strand
CGGGCTGCTCGCGCTCGCCCGCGCTGGCGACGTGCGGCATAAGGGTCGCTACCTGCTGGGCGGCGAGATCATGTACGTCGTCCTGGTGGTGAGTTTCACGCGCATGGACGTGTTCCTTGCGGCGCTCGCCTGTCTCGCGACCGCTGGCTTGTTCCATAGCGTGGCGCGGGCGGTGAACACCAGCATGTTCCAGACCAGCGTCCGATCGGACATGCGCGGCCGGGGGATGGCTGCGTTCAACATGGGGTCCGGCCTCACCCCCATCGGGACTATCTCGATGACGTTTCTCGTCACTCGTCTTGGTGTCCAGGATGGCGTGATGGCTTCTCAACTGATCTGTGGGGCCGGCGTCCTGTTGGTCCTGATCTTCGGGCGTTCCGTCCGCCAATCCTGATGGACTGCGGCGATGCTGGAGATGTGACGTAACAGGCCGGGAGGCCGATGTCCAAGCAGTTCTGTCGGGGAACAGAATCCCCAAGCCGCGGCGTAGTGCGCGGGTGTGCGGATACCGAGGTGCAAACGCCCGGTCTTCTGGGGCTTCGTGATCGGCGCCCGGTAAGCGAAGGTGTGGCGAGCCGAGGCCTTGACCTGCCCCCGGTATTCATACCATCTGGAGCGTTAGCGTTTCGTCCCTGAGCAGTGGTACTCCTGCCACGATCTCCGGTGCCGGGGAGCGGTAGCCGAGCGAGCTGTGCGGGCGGATGCGGTTGTACTCGTTGCGCCACGCCTCGATCAGGACCTGCGCCTCGAGCAAGGTGTCAAAGCGTTCGCCGTTGAGGTATTCGTCACGCAGCCGGCCGTTGAAGGACTCGATGTAGCCGTTCTCCCAGGGACTCCCTGGCTCGATGAAGAGCGTCTGGACATCGACGCGACCCAGCCACTGCCGCACTGCACGCGCGGCGAATTCGGATCCGTTGCCCGAGCGGATGTAGGTTGGCGGACCACGCCGAACGAACAGGTCGGCGAGCACGGCCAGCACCTCTTGCGAGGTGAGCCGCCGTGCCACCTCGATCGCCAGGCACTCCCGGGTGTACTCGTCGACCACGGTGAGCATCCGGAGCTTGCGGCCATCGGCGGTCCGGTCGAAGACGAAGTCGTAGGCCCAGACGTGGTTCGGATGCTCGGCGCGCAGCCGGAGGATCGACCCATCCGCCTGCCACAGCCGCCCGCGCTTCGGCTGTTTGGCAGGGACGCGCAGTCCTTCTTCGCGCCACAGTCGCTCGACGCGCTTGTGGTTCACGTGCCACCCCTCTCGACTGAGCAACGCGGCCACCCGGCGGTAGCCGTAACGACCGAACCGTGTCGCCAGCGCCACGATGCGGGCCCGCAGGGCCTGCTCGTCCGACGACTCGCGTGGCACGTAGCGTTCGGTGGCACGCGCCTGCCCGACGACGAGACACGCTCGTCGTTCCGAGATCGTGAACCGGTCCTGTAGCGAGGAGACTGCCCGGCGGCGCTTCGCCGGGCTCAGAAATTTCCCCGGGAGAGCTCCCGCAGCATCGAGTTGTCGAGCGCCTGGTCGGCCACCAGGCGTCTGAGCTGAGCGTTATCGCGCTCCAGCTCCTTCAGGCGCTTCGCCTGGTCAACTCGCATGCCGCCATATTCACGGCGCCAGCGGTAGTAGGTCTGCTCGCTCACCCCGAGCTTGCGTGCCACCTGCCCGACCGACTGGCCCTGCGCCAGGCCGACCTCGGCCTCGCGCAGCTTGCCGATGATCTCCTCGGCCCCGTACCGCTTCCGCTTCGCCACCATCCCAAGACCCCTTCCTGTCCACCGCGATTCTCTCTCGCGCGGTGGATCTGTTTCAGGGGGTCAGGTCAGTTTCACGCTGGCGAACGATTACCAGACCGGGTAGGCCGGAGCTGTGACCCGACACCGCTAACATGGCCCCGGCGCGGCAAGCGCAGCGACGGGGGGCACCGATGTCACAGGCCGCACATCCGCTCGACGACGTGTTTCACCCGAGGTCGATCGCGGTGGTGGGCGCTTCGCCCTACCGCCTTTGAAGGCGTGTAGCCGAGCCCGGAGCGACGCGACGAATTGCAAGGTGTGAGGAGGGTGGCGTGGCCGATCACGACGTGGCGATTGTCGGAGGCGGGATCGCGGGGCTGAGCGCCGCGCTGGTCGCACGACAGATCGGCCTGAGCGCCATCGTCATCGATCCTCTCCTCGGCGGTGGCCAGCTCGTCAACATCGACCGGATCGACAACTATCCTGGCCTCGGCGCCGTGAAGGGGTTCGAGGTGGGCCCGCAACTCGCGGGTCAGGTGATGGAATCGGGCGCTGCGTTCGACATCACCACCGTCACCGGCATCAGTCGTGAAACGGACGCATTCGTCCTCGCACTTGACCGCGGGGGGACGGTGACGGCGCGCGCGGTGATCGTCGCGGTGGGTTCGCAGGTTCGATTCGCCGGCCTCCCCGGCGAGGAGGAGTACCGCGGGCGTGGTGTCTCATACTGCGCCGTCTGCGACGGGCCGTTCTTTGCGGGCAAGTCGGTCGTCGTGGCCGGTGGCGGCGATTCCGCGGCCGACGAGGCGGTACACCTTGCGACGCTGGCCGAACGTGTGGTGCTGGTGCATCCCGGCACGGAGATGCACGCGATGGCCCTCGGTCGTGAACGCGTGGCTGCCACCGCGAACGTGCAGCGGGTCGTGGGCGCCCGCGTCGCCGCCATCCTGGGAGGGGCCGCGGGCGTCACCGGCGCCCGGATTCAGGAGGAATCCGGCGCTGAGCATGATCTGCCCGCCGACGGAGTATTCCTGTACACCGGCCTGCAGCCCAATACGGCGTTCCTGCGAGGCGTGGTCGCTATGGACGACAACGGGCACCTGGCGGCTAACCATGCGCTGGAGACCGATGTCCCAGGCATTTTCGCTGCCGGGGACATCCGTCAGGGATCTGCCCGGCTGCTGATCGCGGCGGCTGGAGATGGCGCGTCTGCGGCTGTCCACGCCGCGGCGTGGTTGCGTCGAGGCCGTCCCGGCGACTAGCTGTCGCATGACATCCTTCGATCTCTGGACGCTTCTGTTACCGTGCGCCCGCACGTCCCCGCTCTCAACTCGAGCGGGACGTGGGGAGGAGCACTGATGACCTCGAAGGCCGTCTCCGCCACATCGCTCGACCAGCTGACCGACGGCGCACGGACGCTGCTCCGCGGGTCGGTCGATATCCACGTCCACGCCGCGCCTGACCCGTTCACCGCGCGCCGCACCGATTCCCGCGAACTCGTCCGTCTCTCCCGTGAGGCGGGAATGGGCGGGATGGTGCTGAAGAGCCACGACTATCCCACCCAGCCGCTCGCGTGGGCGCTCAACGACGAATTCGACGGCATCGATGTCTACGGCAGCATGGCACTCGACTGGGGCGTTGGTGGACTGAACCCGGACGCGGTCCAGGTGTCGTTGAACATCGGCGCGCGGGTTGTCTGGATGCCCACTTTCGATGCGGCGAACTCACGAGGACGTTCCGGGCACTTCTTCAGCAAAGGACCTGGGATCAACGTCCTCGACGCGGCCGGCAAACTGGTCCCGGCCTGCCACGACATCCTCGATCTGCTCCACGCGCACGACGCTGTGCTGGCGAGCGGCCACATCTCACCGGACGAAACGCTGGCCCTGCTACGCGAGGCGCGTCGCCGAGGGGTGCGCTCGGTGATCACGCATGCCTCGTTCGGGATCCCAGTCGAGGTGCAGCAGGAGCTCGCGGGCCTCGGCGTCTTCATCGAGCACTGTGGCCTGGCGGCGTTCCGCGCCGACGGCGGCGAATCGGTCCGGTCGATCGCGCAGCAGATCCGTGCGGTCGGGGTGGAGCACGCCATCTGCTCGACTGACCTCGGCCAGGCGCAGAACCCGGATCCACCGCTTGGACTGGGTATCTGGATCGACTGTTTGCTTGAGCAAGGTTTCACAACCAGCGAGGTGCGCCAGATGGTCCAGGAGAATCCACGGGCGCTCCTCGGTGGGCCGCCGTCGCTGCCGGCCCCTGGCGGCCACTAGCTGCCTCCTGGGGCGAATTCACGTCACCAACGCATCGCCGATGTGATAGGTTTCGCCCGGTGCGACGCTCAGCCGCGTGCGCCGGGAGGGTGGCAACGATGTCGAACGTCGAGCTGTACAACCCGACAGCCCCCGAGCCGTCAGCTCAGGGATCCGTGCAGGACTTTCCCGAGATTCGGGAGTCCATTGTCGCGGTACTCGAGAACGGCAAACAGCATGCCGAACTGATCCTGACGCAGATCGCCAAGAACCTGAGCGAGAAATACGGGGTCGTCCACTCGATGACCCGGCACAAGCCCGTGTCGACGCCGACCGATCCGGCGATCCTCGATGAACTGGCGCAGAACGCCGACTGGGTGCTCGTCGGGAGTGCCGACTGAGGGTCTTGCACGGCGTGGAGTATCCACGCCGCCGTCGAACTCGAGAAGCGAGGCACCCCAAGCGTCACCCTGGCGTCGAGCGCGTTCGTGCAACTCGCTCGCCTACAGGCGCGCGCGATGGGCTATCCAGACCTTCGCATCGTCGTCATCGAGCACCCGCTGGGCGGGATCGAGCCGGACGAGGTGTTGGCGAAGGTGCCGGACGCGGCTGCTGCGGTGAGCAGCCTGATGGGCGTCGATTAGCGCGGGGCTGAAGCCTCACGTGCCGTGTCTTCATCGCCTCCACGGAGATGGAGGTGATGTCTAACCGCATGCAGGGCGCGCGCCTGGCGAGGGGAGTGGGCAATGGCGGTCAATCTCGATTTCCCGCCCATCGTCGAACTCGACGATTCCCTTGACGCGATCCAGGACTTCTTCGAGACGCAGGGATGGACGGACGGGCTGCCGATCGTCCCGCCGACACGCATGCGCGTCCAGGAGATGATGAAACATCTGGACTATGCGCCGAACGATGTCATTGCCCGTCTTGGCCCGCGCAACGGCGAGGCCACCCTGCTCCGCATCGCGACGAACGCTGTGATGGCGGGCTGCAGGCCCGAATACCTGCCGGTAGTCGTCACTGCTCTACAGGCGGTCGCGGAGGAGCCGTTCAACCTGAACGGCATCCAGTCCACGACCCATCCGTGCGCTGTCTTCATGCTGGTGAATGGGCCGATCGCCCGTGAACTGGGGATCAACAGTGGCCCGAACGTGTTCGGGCAGGGCTGGCGGGCGAACACGAGCATCGGCCGCGCTGTCCGGCTCGCGCTCATCAACATTGGTGGCGGCACGCCAGGCGACGGCGACCGAGCCACGCATGGCACGCCCGCGAAGATCTCGTTCTGTGCGGCGGAGAATGAGGCGGAGAATCCGTGGCAACCGCTCCACGTCGAGCACGGCTTCCAGCCGGACGACAATGTGGTCACGGTCGTCGCGTGCGAGGGGCCGCACAACATCAACGACCACGGCAGCATCAGCGGCCTCGGCGTCCTCACGACGATCGCGATGTCGATGCGCCAGGCGGGCAGCAACAACATCGGCGGACGGGGTGAGCCGGTGCTGGTGTTCGGCCCGGAGCACGCCGCCCAGGTGGCACGGGACGGCTACTCGAAAGACGACGTGAAGCGATTCGTCTACGAGCACGCTCTGTTCCGGGTAGCCGAGTGGTCGCCTGACTGGCAACAGAGCGAGCGGTTCACACGCCTCAAAGAAGAAACGGGGCAGGCGGAGTTTTCCCGTGTCCTGGAGCGTTGGCAGGACCTCGACGTCATCGTGGCGGGCGGCCCTGGGAAGCACAGCGCCTGGATGCCGACGTTCGGCGGCACGGACACCGTGATGCGCCGCATTGAGCGCGCCGACGGCTCACCGGTCAGGTCAGTCTTCAAGCCGTGACCGCGGACGCGGCTGTGCCGGTCGACGTGCGACCGCTCCGCCAGCGGCTGACCGACCTTGCCACGACGTTCGACGACTGGGCGGTCGCGAACGAACGGCTCTATCGCGCACATCTGACGGACGGGCTTCCCGTCGTCCCGCCCTCCGATGCGCGCGTCGCCGCGATGCTCGCGGGGGCGGACGCCGGAGTGCGCCCCACGATCCTGCCGATCCCGCCGGGGTTCGCGATCCCGACCATGTGGGAGGCGGCGGCGTGCGCCGTGATGGCCGGATGCGCACCCGGCGTCCTGCCGCTGATCGCGGCCGCGCTTGGCGCCGTGACCGACCCCGCGTTCAACCTGCTCGGCATCCAGACCACGACCGGCGCGGCTGCGCCGCTGTTCATCGTGAACGGCCCGGCGGCGGCGGCGCTGGAGATCAATGCGGGGCATAACGTGTTGGGTCCCGGTCATCGAGCGAATGCGACGGTTGGTCGTGCGTTACGGCTCATCCTGCAAAACGTTGGCCTCGCCCTGCCCGGTAGTGGCGATATGGCAACGCAGGGGCACCCCGGCAAATACTCGTGGCTGATCGCCGAGAACGAGGCTGCCAGCCCCTGGGAGCCGTTGCACGCCACGCGCGGGTTTGGCGCGCAGGCCAGCGCGGTCACCGCAGTCGGCGCGGTCGGGAACGTCGAGATGGTGCTTCCGGTCACCAGCCCGGATGCGCTCGTGACCACCATTGCGCGATCCATGACCATTGGCGGGAACATCGGCCGCCTGAGCTTCGGCGCTGGTGAATCGCTCGTGCTGCTGCCACCCGAGTGCGCGGACTACCTCACGCGCCACGGCTGGTCACGGTCCGACCTCCAGCACGCCGTGTTCGCGGAGGCGACCATGCCCCTCGCGTGGCTGCCGGCGAACGCCGCGACACGCATCCGGACGGCGCGCGAGGAGGCCGGACTGCCGCCGAACGACGTGGTGAACGCGGTCCGAGCGCCGGAGTCGATCCTGGTCGTCGTTACGGGTGGGGTCGGGCACAAGGCCACCTTCGTGCCGACGTGGGCCGGGGGGACCGCGGCGGTCACCCGGGAGGTTGTGCCGCTCTGACGGATAGGGCGGCAGGACGGAGCGGGGGCGATGTCCGGCCTTCTGGTCAGCAGGATGTTCCTCGAACGGTTCGGTGAGCGGCTGCGCGAGATCGAGGCGGAGCCTGGGCGGCCGGTCGAACATATTGTTATCGACATTGAGTCAGGCACGCCGCCGTTGACCGCGGAACTCGACCGCGTCGAAATCGCCTTCTTCTCGAACGACGCGCGCTATCACCGGCAGCCGTTCATCGATGCCCTCGATCAGTCGCCGAACCTGAAGTGGCTGCAGCTGTTTTCGGTCGGCGTCGACCCGAAGGCGTACCCCTCGCTCCGCACGCGAGGGGTAACGATCACCAATGCGCCCGGGGCGAATGCCGAGGCGATCGCGTGGACGGCGATGGGGGCGATCCTGTGGCTCGGACGTCCGTTCCGCCACTGGGCTGATGCGCAAGGGCGACGCACCTGGGACCCGATCCACTACGACGACGCGCCGCGTGACCTGGCCGGGCAGACGATGGTGATCCTTGGCGTCGGACAGATTGGCGGACGTGTGGCGCGCCACGCCCGGTATCTGGGGATGCGCGTGGCCGGCATCCACCGCCACCCGACTCCCGACGACCCCGTCGACGAGTCCTACCCCCCGTCCGCCCTGCCAACGGTCTTGCTCCGCGCGGACTGGTTCGTGGTTGCGTGCCCGTTGACGGACGAGACGCGCGGGCTGGTGGACGCGAACCTGCTGGCCGCGCTGCCGCGTGGCGCTCATCTTCTGAACCTCGCGCGCGGGGCGGTCGTCGTCGAGCCCGCGCTCATCGAGGCGCTGCGGACGGGACACCTCGGTGGCGCGTACGTCGATGTCGCCTCGCAGGAACCGCTTCCGTCGGAGTCTGCGCTGTGGGATGCGCCCAACCTCATCCTCAGCCCCCATAACGCGGCGATCTCGGCGAGCTATCCGGCGGCGTCCGCCGAACGCTTCTTCGCCAACTTCCGGCGGTGGCGTCGAGATGAACCGCTTGAAGGGCTCGCCTGAGCGGCTGGCCCTGTGTGTGGCCGCGTACGGAGAAGCCCGCCGCAGCGGGCGTCTCTCATACTGTGCTGTGCCTGGACTAACCGCGTGGCAGACCTAGCCCGCGTGTGGCGATGATGTTGCGGTTCACCTCGCTGGTGCCCCCGGCGATCGTCGCCGAGACCGTGGAGAGGTAAAGCTGGCCGTACTCGCCGCCGAGCGGCGCCCGTGGTTCGCCCTTTGCCAGCACACCGTAGAGCCCGAGCATGTTGACGCCCCGGCGGGCGTTCCGTTGCTGCAACTCGGTGCCGAACGATTTTGAAATCGAGCTCTCGGCGTTCGGGACCAGCCCCTTGCTCTGCATCCACGTCACGCGGTAGCCAAGGTATCGCGCGACGATCATCTCGATCGCCGTGTCCGCGAGCTTCAGGCGGTTCTCGCCTGTGTCCGCGATCCGCCGCCCGACTCCGGCCGAATCCGGCTGCTTGGCGAACTCCGTCAGCCGGTTGAACGGGCCGATCATGCCCGCCATTCGGAAGATGCCGCTGCGCTCGAAGTCCAGGGCGGTCGCGGCGATGTACCAGCCGCGGTTCTCCTCACCGATGATGTTGTCGGCGGGGACACGTACGTCTTCAAAGAACGTCTCGTTGAACTCGGCGCCTCCGTGCATCTGCTGGATGGGGCGGACAGTGATGCCGGGCGTCTTCATGTTGAGCATGAAGTAGGTGATGCCGCGGCCAGGGATGTTGACCGCGGGATGTGCGGCGCGAACGGTGATAGACTTGATTTGGTTCATGATTTTCTCGGGAGTTTCGCGGGGTTGCGACGGTAGAAGGCGCACAGTTTGTTTCTTTCTTCGTCAGACAGCGAGGCG
>SXOW01000016.1 GCA_005778315.1 Acidobacteriota bacterium | reverse complement strand
CCACCGCGGTCGACGCGGAGGCCTTCGCGCGGCCTGACGCCTCTCGCCGATGGCGGGGACGCGCCGCGACGGTCTGACCTTGGACACTTGAGGTGATGCTTGAAGAAGTTCTTGCCCTGGGCGGTGTTCTTGATTCTTGCAGCCTGCGGCGTCGGCTATCTCGTAGCCAACGTAATCCTCGATCAGGCTACAGCGAGCGCCATCACCTACCTCAGGGGCCGCTCCGGCAATACCGGCGTCGAGCTCATTAGCGCGGATTTCGTCGACGTCGGCATAACATCGCTCGACTCAGCGACCTGGCGCGGACTCGAAGCCAGACTCAGGCTCACGGACACCGACATCGTCGAAGGCACACCGCTCGTCGCCGTGGGCGTCGGCTCCGTGACGGTGCGCCTGGTCGGAAACGGGCGTGCGGTGGTGGAGGCTAGCAACATTCGGGTCGGCCTCAGGGAAGACACGTCGCTTCGAGAAAGCGCTTCTGGAGCACCCGTGCAAAGTGCTAGCTTCGACGGCGATCTGTTTCGGACCGAACTCGCTGTCGATCTCTTCAATCCGATTCCGGGCGTGGAGCGGGCGTTCCGGGACTGGGTGTCGCTGGCACAAACCGGCCAAACGACGTCATCGGCGGAGTTCGAGGGAACCGCCAGGTTCGTGGTTCGAGACACGGACTGCGAGGCCCGGATTCGACTCGAGGACGAAGGACGGTATCGGGCGTTGGTGTTGAACACCGACGATGTGAGGCTCCTGGCATCGACACTCGACCAAGATCTCACGGAGGCGGAGGTATCCCTCATCGCCAAAACCCCAATCCGGGCTCCTAAGCTGTTCGCTATCAGGGACGATGCGGAGACGACTGCGGCCGATGCGCGCCGGCAGGACACGGCTGTTGCGGAGGACGCCTACCGTCACGTCTTGTGGAGCTATCTGCTCACGAACGAATTCGACGCAACGTTTGCCGAGGAAGTCACAAACGCGCACGAGGAAGGCTCGACTAGCAATACGGAAGCCGAACGTCGAATGGATTATCACAACAACGGCATCGGGCGAACCTTTGCCGGCGCCGGTGTACCTCGATCGGAGATCCTGAGCCGAGTGATGAACGACCCCCGCGTGATCCGCGCTCCACGGTAGCGTGCGCCAGTCGGTTGCCCGCCGCCCCGGGAACAGTCCTGGGGCCGCACGCGGTCATGCCAATGCGTTCTTCACCGACGATTTCTGTGGCTGTCAGTTCATAGGTGGCATCGCCGATGCGCAACAGACCGTCACCTCCACGGTCCCCCCGCGCTGTGTCCAATACCGGCCATCCTATTGCCCACCCTCGGCAGCCCGCGCCGGCACCTCGAACGGGTACCCCGGAGGTCCATAGGTGTAGAACGCGCCCAAGGACTCGATGGCGTCCATGTCCGGGTAGAGCACCCCGAAGGCGGGAGCCTCGCTGCTGCCGCGTGGTGAGTACCAGACAGCGCCCTCGCTGGTGACCTGGATCTTGGGTGTGTCGGCGTGTCGCTGCGGTTTGGGGTAGAAGGTAAACGACTCGTCCTCCGGGTCGAACCTCCAGAGCGAGGCGCCGTACTCACCGTCAGTCCCCTGGCCCACGTCCGCCGCCCAGATGCCGCCGTCTGGATCCGCGGCGACGTCGTAGGGTTCTGCGTTCTGCTGCGGAATCGTCCACTCGTGCATCTTCCCGGAGGCCTGATCGAGTTTGACCAGCTTGCCCGGTCTCTGACCGGCGGAATAGATGCCCCACCAGATGTTGTTGTCCTGGTCGACGTTGAGCCGGCGCGTGTGAGCCGGGTAGGTCGGGGCGGTGAACTCGGTCCACGAGTTGTTCGACGTATCGAGTTTGACGATCTTGCCGCCGCTCCAGAGTGCGATCCAGATATTGTCGTTACGGTCGGCCACCACCCCGTAGGGGATGGCGTGCGGCGTCGGAATCCGGAGCACCGACACTTCGCCGGTTTCGCGGTCCCATTTGCTCAACGCGCCGCCCATGATCCAACCGACGTAGATGTTGCCCTTTGAGTCCATCGCCAACGACTGCAGGAATTTGGTCGGATTGCGCACGACGTTGTCGGGGTCCATCGGGATCTGCCGTGTCCACTCCTCGGTCCTGGGATTGAAACCGAGGAGGCGTTTCTCCTGGTCCCCCGTGCGTCCTCGGTGCTCCGGCAGCCAGATCATCCCCTCACGATCGATCAGGATCTCGTGGTTGCCATTCCGCGGATCGGGATAGAGATACTCCCGCTGAGCGCCAGTGCGTGGGTCCAGCTTGACCAAGCGATGGGGAATGCCGCGGTCCACGAGCCAGACGTTGCCCTCGGCGTCGAAGCGAGGATCCTGTCCGTAGCGGCCGACGCGGTCGGGTGCCCATCGCGGGTCGTTCTGGCCTTCACCCGGCTCGTCCACGGAGAGGTAGTACTCGATATACATCGCCTTGCCGAGCGCGGCTTCATCAATCGGCGTCTGCTGCTCGATGCGCACGCGGCGAGGCGTGCTGTCGGGACCAAAGTGCTCAACCGCGTAGGCCAGCAGGTCGTCGCGATCCTGGCGCCCGAATCGGAAGTTGGACGCCCGGAACGAAAGCAGCCCCTGGGCGTACCGGGTCGCGTCCTCGGTGCCGAGCGTGCTCCCCACCATGTGATCGATTCGCGACGCCCACTGTCGCTCGGTGCCGGGGCGGGTGGGGAAGAAGTTCTCGCCGTGGCACACCATGCAGACCTGTTCAGCGACGTCGCGACCCGCGCCCGGGGGGTAGATCTCGTCGTAGCTGGCGTATTCGAACGGTCCGCTGGCGCCGTTCGCCATCGCAGTTCGACCAGCGGGGATCACCAGCGGCGGCGCACTCCCATCGATGGCGCTCAGGCTGAGACTGACCTCGGCGGTGCTGTCTGCCCCCACCGTGATGGTCCGCGTGTCGGACTCCAGTCGTTTGGTAGTGGCGCTGATCTCGTAGGTCCCAGGAAAGAGCGCGACCGCCCGGAAGCGACCGTCCTGGGTGTAGACCATGTACACGATGTCACGGTCCAGATGTCGGAGGTAGACCTGCGCAGCCTGAAACGGCTGCGTCGAAGTGACCGTCCCGGTGACGGTCGCGGTGCCGGGAACGGCTGCCTGCAGGCGGCCACTCGTCACCACCGCCAACCCCAGGACGAGGATGAGGAGCCCGATGCTACGCCGGGCGACGTTCACTATCGGTCGGATCATGGCCAACTCACTGAAGGTCTCTGTTTACGCCATGCTGAGCATGCCCAGATTGGACGACCAGGTCAAGTCCAGCCGGCCCCGCGTCCGGGTTGACCGAGCGTCAGAGCGTGGGTGTGGTCGCCCGCCGTGATCAGCCATCAGTCTGGCAGGGGAACACGAAGAGGTTGTTACCGAGGCTTGACTGCAGCTCAGGGGTCATACGTAGATTGATCCTGGAGTCGTCGACGCCAGAGCTCAACCCCCGTACGGGCGTCATGCGCCGTGATGACGCAGGACTTGGTCGGTCTCGTAGTCGAGAAGTCGCCGGTGACCGCGTCGATCGCCTGGATGACGTCTCGCGGATTGGGCATGTAGAGCACGCCGTTGTACGCGATCGGCGTGCCTTGCTGCATCCCGTCCGACAACGCGCGCGTCCAGACCATCCGGATCTGATCCACAGTGTGGCGGTCGATCTGATCGAGCGGACTGTAGCCCCAGCCGTCGAGCGTGCGTCGCCACATGAGCCAGTCGTCCGGTGACGGGTCCTGCAGCATCGCGTCCGTGACCGGCAGGAACGTGTCGTCTGGGGGTGCGTGCGCGAAAAGCGGACGGGCGGCGAGCGAAAGGGCGACCCCAAGCGTGACGAGCGCGGCAGCAAGCGCGGGCCAGAAGGACGTCTGCGAACGGGTCATCGGCGGGCTCCAAGCCTCCGGCACGCAGGGGCCGCCTCGTAGAAGGACGATGACCCATAGTAGCACCCCTGCCCCGCAGCGGTATGCTGAATACCCTGACAGCGGACATCCATAAACGTCGGATTGCGCGTTGAACCCGTGGAAGCGGGTCGTATGCTGAACACCCTGACAGCGGACATCCATGAAAGGCCACGCACATGAAGCGTCTCACTCTTCTGATCGCCTCCTATGTCTGCCTATGCGGACAGATACAGACCGCCCCCCCGCTGCCGTATCGCGTCGTAGAAGGCTGGGCGCAGCTACCAGCGGGATGGAACTTCGGCGAGGTGACCGGAGTGGATATCGACCGCGACGACAACGTGTGGGTCTTCAGCGACGGTCCCCACCCGGTAATTCAATTCGACAAGTCTGGGCGGTTTCTGCAGGCGTGGCCCGAGTTTCTGGGCCAGAAGCCGCATGGTCTGCGGGTGGGTCCTGACGGCAACATCTGGACGGTCGATCTCGAGTCCCACCGGGTCATGAAGTGGACGCCGGAGGGGCGGATGCTCATGATTCTGGGTACCGGGTCGGCGGCCGGGAGCAACGAGGCCAAGTACGCGTTCGACCGACCGTCGTCGCTCACCTTTTTGCCCAACGGCGACTTCCTGGTGGCGGACGGGTATGGCAACTCACGCGTCGTCCACTTCACCAAAGACGGTGAGTATGTCGGCCAGTGGGGCACCAAAGGGTCTGGGGACGGCGAGTTTGATCTCGTGCACGACGTGGCCATCGACTCCCGGGGACGGGTCTACGTGGCGGATCGGAGGAACCAGCGCGTCCAGATCTTCGACCAGCAAGGGCGCTTCCTCGACAAATGGACCGACCTGGGCGTCATTCAGGGCCTGTACTACGTCGAGCGCGAGGACGCACTCTACATGACCGACGGCCCCAATTCGCGCATCATCCGCGTCGACACCGGCGGCCAGGTCACGGGCGTGCTCGGCGGATTTGGCAAGATACCGGGCAAGCTCGACATCCCGCATTTCGTCGCCGTCGACAGCGAGGGGTCGATCTACTCCGCGGACTTTCGGAACTGGCGCATCGACAAGTTCGTCAAGCAGTGACGGACAGCGCCGCTCGCACGCGTTCCGGTGTGAATGGCACCTCCCGGAGGCGCGCCCCGGTCGCATCGAAGATGGCGTTGCCGACGGCGGCTGCGACGAGCGTGATCGCGGTTTCGCCAGCCCCCATGGCTTCTGCGTCAGGACGATTGATGAGCACGGTCTCGATCACAGGTATGCGAGAACCGACACCATACCGGGGATGGTCCCACGCTGGCAGAAAGAGGCTCTTGTAGGTCGCCCAGTCCACCGAGGTGATTCGCTCGCTGTCCCACGTGACCTCCTCACCGACGGCACGGCTCAGCCCCTGCAGGATGCCGCCCTCCAACTGGTTCCTCACGCCGTCGGGGTTGGAAACGGGCCCGACATCCAGGGCTGTGACAAATCGCGTGGCGGCGAGGTCCCCGGTCGCCCGATCGACATCTACCTCGGCGACCAGCGCGACATACCCGTTGTCGCCCTCATACAGGACGCAGGCGATACCCCGCCCGCTGACCACGCCGGTGCGAGGCCTGTCGGGCCGCGGCGACGGGCGCGTCTCCCAGTTGGCGGCCCTGGCCGCCTCGGTCACGACCTCTCGCAGGCGACCGTCGGCGAGGTGGCGGACACGATACTCCACCGGGTCCGCCCGCACGGCCGACGCGATTTCGTCCATGAACGACTCATGGGCGAACGTGTTCTGCAGGCGCCGGGGCGATCGGAGCGGACCGGTAAAGAACGGTGACGGGACGACGTGCTGCACGACGCGTTGGCCCTTGACGGTCCCGGTCCCCCTTGCCGTGGGTCCAACCCGTCCGGTCACGTAAGACGGCGCCGCATTGCCACGATTGGCAAACTGTGTGGGCTCCGGCGCCTCGGCCCGTGGTACCAGGGGCGCCGGCTCGAAACCGACCAGCGCACCGGTCACGACGTTGCCCGGCCTGTCGTATCCGGGCCGTTCGCCGAGCGACCCGCTCCAGGACTCGACATCCCAGACGATGAGATCGCCGCTGGCATCGACTCCCGCACGCTGATCGATGACGTATGGCAACCCGTAGTTTTCCCCCCAGGCCATCTCCTGCTCGCGAGAGAGCTGCACACGGACGGGCCGGCCAACCGCCTGCGACATCAGGGCAGCGTCGTACGACACGGTATCGGCGCCGTTGATCCCGTAGCACCCTGACCCACGCACGAAGATGACACGTACGTCTTCCGCGCTCAGGCCCAGCACCATCGCCGTCGTGTGCCGCAGCGGATAGACGGCCTGTGTCGCCGACCAGATGGTCGCGGTGCTCCCGCGCACGTCCGCCACCGCACACGAGCTGCCCATCGCCCCGTGCAGGTG
>SXOW01000160.1 GCA_005778315.1 Acidobacteriota bacterium | reverse complement strand
TTTCCCGTGACCGGGGATGTCAACGGTGATGGCCATCAGGATCTGATCGTGCTGGGCATCTGGCAGCCGGGCGGCGGGAGGACGTGCTGCACGCCGCAACCGGGACGCGTGCTCCTGGGAGACGGCGACGGACGTTTTTCCCCGGCGCCTGCGAATCTCTTCCCGGTCGACACGCTCCTGACCGTGCATCCGCGGAAGGTCCTGTTCGCCGACTTCAACGCGGACGGCCGTCAGGACATGTTCATCTCGACTCACGGCGTCGGGGGCATGGCGTCGTGATCGGGGGGGCTCTAGAATCGCCTATCGTCGTATGTTCGAGTCGCAGCCCTGATATACTCCGCGCGGCTTTGACGCCATTCCTCAACAGGCGGGACAATAACTGCGTGGGCGGAGGAGTCAAACCGGGGACAGCGACCAGGCAGGATTCGGTGACGCGCGCCCTGGCGGACGCTGCGGACCTGCTCCGCGAGGTTACTTCCGCGCTCCAACATGATCCGCGGCTCGACCCCGACACGGTCCGTCATACCCTGGCCCTTCTTCGCCTGGACCCCCTGACGCGCCTCAATCGAAGCCTGCATCGTGGCCGAACCGCAGCTGCTCACCGAGCGTGAGCTCCGCTTCATGCGGTCGCTCGTCGACCATCAGGTCCGCTTCCTGATTGTCGGACGGACCCTCGGCTGCTGCGTTGCAGGGCGCACCGGTGGTCACGCAGGATGTCGACCTGTGGTTCGAGCGCCTGGATGACCCCGAATTGACCGCCGCGCTGCTGAACGTCGGTGGCGCCTATGTCGCGCCGACCCCGCTTACACCGCCGATGCTGGCGGGCGAGGGCCTGGAGCTATTCGACCTGGTGCTCAGCATGAGCGGACTGGACTCGTTCGAGGCGGAATGGGGCGGGGCAATCGAACTGACTATCGGCGACGTGCCCGCGAGGGTCCAGACCTCCTGGTGATCCCCGTTCTTGAAGAGGTCGTCGCCCTGCAGGCCGCACGGGCAGCCGAAAAAGACTAGCAGGGAATTACGGCGCCCGGGCGCCGTACGCGCTCGAGCCTGCGCCGGCGGTTGCCACAAGATCTTTCCTGAACACGATGGCAGTTCGTGCTACAAAAGCCTGGTCGGGCGATGCATTCGGCCGAGCCGGACAACATGGATCACGTTCCAACCTCAAAGGAGACCCTGTCATGCCTCGTTATCTCATTCAAGCGTCCTACACGTCGGCGGCGATCGCCGCGTTCGTCAGCAATCCCCAGGATCGCGTGGCAGGAGTTAGGGCCATCATCAAGAAACTCGGCGGCAAGTTGGCCAGCTTCGACTTCTGTCTCGGCGAGTACGACGTGGTCGCAGTTTTCGAGGCACCCGACGACACGGCCGCGGCTGCGCTGGCTTTGGCTGTCAACGCCGCCGGCCATCTCAGCAGCTTCCGGACCACGCGGCTGCTGTCCCCGAAGGAGTTCATGGCGGCGCAAGAGAAGGCGCACGGCCTCAGCTACAAAGCCCCGACGAAGAAATAGCAGGAGACTCTTTCGCCATTTTTGGGGTCAACAGCCGGTAAGCAAAGAATGGGAAATTTCCCCGGTGGAAGCGTCTGGACGATGGTGCAGGGAGTGGCCGAGGGGCATCAAACGGTGACTGATCGGACGTTCAAGGCGCTGACCGCATCGCAGATGGATCAATGTGCCTTTGAGATCGAGCGTCAGCTTCGCGACATCCGCGGCAACCAGGCGGCTGTCGGCGACCTGGCAGAGATCAAGCGGCGCAACCTCAAGATCCAGCGGCTGAACTCGGCTCGGACGATCATGCGCAGCTATCGGCAGCGGAGCCGAACATAAGGCGTCGGCGGTGGGGCCTGGCCGCTCGCCGGCGCCGCTCACTCCGGCAGGGCGAACGTGACGAGCATATTGCTTCCAATCGGCGCTTCGAGTTCCGGCGCGTATTGGTCCATCCGAAAGATGGCGGCGCCGCCCACCGGCACGGTGACGTACTGCCGGCCGCCGGCCGTGTAGCTGACCGGATAGCCGGTGATCTGGCTTCCGAGAATCGTCTCCCAGAGCACCTCGCCCGACTCGGCGTCGAAGGCACGGAACCGCCGGTTGAGATCGCCATGGAAGACGAGGGAGCCGCCAGTCGCCAGGGCGGAACCGGCGTTCGGCGCGCGCTGGCTGTAGCGCCACGCCTCTCGACCGGTCGAGATGTCGATGGCGCGTAGCTCGGTCAGGTCGCCGTCCTCCTCCAGCCCCGGTTCCGGAATCGTGAACCGAGGGCCGGTACCGGTGACGGAGCGGTCGTTGGCGGTCTGATCCAGACAAGAGCGATTGAACGGAATGTAGAGCAGCCCGGTCTGCGGGCTGTAGGACCACGACCACCAGCCCTTGACGTTGTGGCCGCAGATGACGTGCCGCTCACCGATCGCCTTCGCCACCAGGTCCGTGTTGATGAACACCTGGCCGGTGGCCGGATCGATGTCCCGGATGACGAATCGCTCGGTGGAGGTGTACGGCAGCGGCGCCGCCCAGAGAAACTCGCCGGTTTCTCTATCGTTGACGAACAACCCGCCCGGTTCGCCGATCGTCACCACCACTTTGCGCTCGCGCGGCGCGCTGGCCACCGCCGGGTTGATCCACCGAACCGCATCCGGGTCCGGGTCGACGACGATATCGATGAGCGTCCGCTCCTGCACGAAGTCCTGGTCCCAGTCATCGCACGGCAGGTATTGGTAGTACCAGTCCAGCGCGCCCGTGTCGACCCGCAGTGCGACCGTCGAATTGGTGTAGAGCTCACACGGCGTCGCGTCGCCGATGTCCCAGGCGCCGTGACGCACGATCCGCGTATAGGGCGAGGGCACCGCGATACCCCAGTAGACCAGTCCCAGCTCCGGGTCGTAGCTGCCGGGCAGGCCCCAGGGCGACACGTGCCCGCGTCGCGATGGCGGCACATTGCCCCATGTCTGCCCGCCGGGGTCGTCGGCGCCGGCGGCCGTATAGAAGCGCCACGCCTCCCGCCCGGTGGCCGCGTCATGCGCCGCGATGAAGCACCGGACGTCCGCCCGGCCGGGGCTGCAGGCTCGGCCGCTCATCACCCGACCGTCGATGACCATGGCGCCCGAGGAGTGGGTCATCCCGGTCCGGTAGTCGGCCATCTCGCTCTCCCAGGCCAGCTCGCCGGTCCGGGCGTCAACCGCGATCAGGTGGGCGTCGCCGGTCAAATGAAGGATGTGGTCGCCATAGATGGCGATGTTCCTCCTCCGGTCGCCGAGCTGCGAGTACTCCCGCAGGTCGGCGGGCGTTTCCCACCGGTAGTCCCAGACGAGGTCTCCCGTCGTGGCGTCGAGCGCCTGCAGGTGGTCGCTGCCGGGGTTGGCGATGTACATGATGCCCCCGTGGACCAGCGGTCGGAACTGTTGCGGCCCCTCATCCATCGCCCGCATCCAGGCCAGTCGTAGTTCGCCGACATTGTCCCGGTTGATCTCGTCGAGCGGGCTGAAGGCCTGGAAGTCGTATGTCCGGTGCACCATCAGCCAGTCGCCGGGGTCGGGATCCCGGAGCATCGCGTCGGTGACCGGCACGTAGTCGGCCACCGAGCGCGGCTGGGCTTCGGCGGACTGCGACCCGCAGAGCACGGTCAGGCAGAGAGCGAGCAACCGCGACGTGAAGTTGGGAGTGTCCATGGTGTGGGCATCATACCGGAACCGACGGGCAACGCCGTCGCCCTCAGCGGCATCGCTCGGGTGGCGGAACCGGCGTGCGGCGGGCGATGGGGCCCACCAGCTCGAGAAACACGCCGTCCGGGTCGATCAGGTTGATGATGCCGGTCTCGTCCGCACCGGTCCCCGAGCAGCACGGCGCGATCGGAGACAGAAACTGAGCTCCCTCCGCCGTCAGCACCTCAACCGCGCGGTCCAGGTCTTCGACCGACAACGCCAGGCGGTTGATACCGATATGGTTGATCGGCGGCGGGTACGGTGGATCGGCGTCGAAGGGGGCGACCCACTGCACGAGGCGGAGACGGTGCCGGTCTCCGCCCGGAAGTGCAATCTCTGTCCCCCGCCGCTCGAACGGAGCGTCGAGCCCGTAGGCGCGTGCTTCGGCAAGGGTGCCGGTCGACGGGAGTGGGCGCGCCTTGGTGTACCCGAGGTGGCGATAGAAGGCCAGCGACCGGTCGAGGTCGCTGACATTGATGGCGACATACGGCATCGCTCTGATGTGCATGTCCCCCTCGACGTCGGCGTCGCGGTGCGGGGGCGTGGTCTCTTCCAGCTTGAAGAACACGCCATCTGGATCCCTGACGAAGACGAAACGGTTGCCCGGCACGCCGTAGGGTTCCGAGAGCAACTCGACGCCTCGTGCGCGCAGCAGGGCCAGGTCCGCGTCCAGGTCTGTGGTCAATAGCGCCGCGTACGCCATTCCGAGGTGCACCGGCGAGCCGTAGGGCGGTGCCGGATTGAACGGCACCGCGAACTGGATCAGGTCGATGCTGGTCGGGCCCCACCCGTCTGGAATCGCGATGACCTCGATCTCCTCGATCTCGTAGCTGCAGAGGTCGTCCATACCCAGAGAGCGCGCCATCTCGTGTGTATTGGTTTTCGGAAAGCCGGTCACCCCGGCGGTGAATCCAAGCGTACGGTAGAAGGCCCGCGCGCGGGCAAAATCCGCAGTCTGGGTGTTGAAGTGGATCCGCCCGGTCAATCCGATGCCGAGAGGTGTCCCGGTGGACTCTGTTGCCGTGGTGGACGGACCTTCACTCGGGGCCGCACACGCCACCATCGCCACCAGCGACGCCGCGAGTAGCCGCCTGACGATGGCCCGGTCCCCGTCGAGGAACGCGTCGCGGGTGGCACGATAGAGCGCGCTGTTCATGTCGGTGAGTTGTCGGATTATATTCGCCGAGGGGGCCAGTGGAGGCGGCGGCTGACCATCCGAGGCGGCCCGTCGGGATGTGGATGCCGCGAGATGACACGGCCGAGGGATGGTCTAATGCGTATCACTGTCGTGCTGACGTGAAAGAACGAAATCAAGCGGACCGGGATGCGCGGCGCGGCGACCGTGCGCGGCGAACCGGCTGGGAGGTGTGGATGCGACGCTCATTGATCACGCTGTTCCTTCTCGGCTGGGCGGCCACGGCGGGTGCACAGCCACGGAACCCGGCCACGCAGGAGGCCGAGCCTCCGGTCGGGCTGCGGAGCAACCGGACAACGTTCTCCCCCGTGATGGACGCGCTGCCGGCCCGCGGGGCCGCGACCGACGCGCAGCTCGAAGCGCTGGCCCGTCTGCCGCTCGAGTCGATCTGGGGGGCGTTGGGCGACTATCGCGTCAACTACGTACGCGGCTTTACCAGCACGCAGCCGGGGCAGCGGATCGCAGGGCGTGCCCTCACCATGCGGTTTCTGCCGCCACGTCCTGACCTGGTCGCCGCCGTCGATACCCTCGCCGCCGAGGGCGACTGGGATCGGCGGTACTACGCGCGCGCGGCGGAGGAGGCGCGCCCCGGCGACGTGGTGGTGGCCGAGCTAGGCGGCGCCGATGGCCACACCCTGTTCGGAGCCATGGGCGCGCTGGGCATCAAGCTGCGCGGCGTGCGCGGCGTCATCATTGACGGGGGCAGCCGCGACCTGATGGAGCTGCAGGACGGCACGTTCGCCGACTTCCCGGTGTTCGCCCGCTTTTTCGACGTGCACACCACGAGCTGGCTCGGCGTGGAATGGAACGCGCCGGTGAGAATCGGGCAGGTGACGGTCCTGCCAGGCGACGTGGTGGTGGCGGACGACAGCGGGGCGCTGTTCTTCCCCGGCGACCTCGCGCAATCGGTGCTCGACGCCGCCAGCGCACGCGACGCGCTCGAGGCGTACGAGCGCGAACTGCTGCGCTCGCAGATGCACCGATTCCGCGACGTCTATCCGTTGTC
Organism: Acidobacteriota bacterium; assembly: GCA_005778315.1. GTDB lineage: Bacteria > Acidobacteriota > Vicinamibacteria > Vicinamibacterales > UBA8438 > UBA8438. The sequence continues at coordinate 12,592 of SXOW01000160.1, read as the reverse complement.
GCCGGCGTTGCGCGAACGCTACGAGACACAGCGCCGCTGAACCCCGCTCGAAGACGGTCGCGGATCGGAACGCACCACGCCGGCGCATTGGTGACACGCCGACAGCAGCCTGTGGGTATACTCGGCGCTATGTCACGAACCAAGCTGTCCTACTCTCTGCTCCCTGTCGCCATCGCGCTGAGTCTCTGCGCCGGCGACGTGGCCACCGCGCAGACCTGCAACCCCAATGGAGACGTGTCCTTCGTCTGTGGCACGACCAATCCTGAAGATCTGTACCAAGTCCCGGATACGCCGTGGGTCATCGCGTCCGGCCGGTTCTCCGATGTGGCGGGTCCGATTTACGCCGTCAACGTTCGCGACGACAGCGTCAGGGAGATCTTTCCGCAAGGAGCCTCCTCGCCCATCCATGACACCACGACCTATCGCGACTGCCCAGGCCCCAACGCGACCTTCCAACCTCATGGTCTGACCCTGCGCGAGGGCCCCGATGGGCGGCATACGCTCTACGTGGTCGGGCATGGCGCGCGAGAAGCGATTGAAGTGTTCGATCTGGACGTCCGGCGCGACATCCCATCGCTCACGTGGGTCGGTTGCATCATGGCACCCGAGGGCACCCGACGAATCAACTCCATCACGGCGCTGCCCGACGGTACGCTCGGTGCGACGAACTTCGATACAGAGGGCGGTGAATTGTGGGAATGGCATCCTGCGACCGGATGGACGGAGGTCCCGGGCAGCCAGATGCCTGGCCCGAATGGCCTGGTCTCCGCCGCTGACGGTCAGTGGTTCTACATCGGTGGCTGGAGCGATGAGGCGCTCGTTCGCCTGTCACGCGGACAAACGCCGATTCGAATCGACAAGGCGCCAGTCGGGTTCAACGTGGACAACGTGCGCTGGGGGAACGATGGCGACCTCGTGGTCGCCGGTCATGTCACGCGCTGCCCTGACGCCAGCGACTGCGAGCTGTCGGCCGCTCGCGTCGCCAAGGTGAACCCCGAGACACTGCAGGTGCAGCAGGTGGTGGACTACAAGGGCAATGAGTTTTTCACCCTCGGCACGGTGGCCATCGAAGTCGGTGACGAAATATGGGTCGGTGGCATCCGCGGCAGCCTGGGCATCGCCCGCTTTCCACAGTGAGCGGTGTCGACGCACCCCGGCGAGTTCTTGATACGATAGCAAGTTGTTGGGCCCGGCACTCGACCCCGCCAGGCGGCACCCGTACCAACAGGGGTGCCGCAGGCGCCTCGTCGGGTATCCGCCTTGGCCCCGAGTGTCCCTGACGTGGTACGACTCTGCTGCTCTCGACCCTGGGCTGGTCGCCCAGCCGCCTGGTCTCTGATTGGACTGCTTGCGGTGGCTGCGGTCGGGTGCGGCTCGACCAGCAACGCCCCGTCCGTAGGGTCAGGAGCCGGGACCCCGCCACGCGATGCCCCGTCGCCGAGCGAGCCGCTGATCGACGTGACGGCCAGTGTCGGTCTGGATTTCCAACACGTGAACGGCATGTCTGGGGAGTTCTATTTCAACGAGATGGTCGGCGCCGGCGCCGCACTGCTCGACTACGACAATGACGGCGATCTCGACGTGTACTTCGTGCAGGGCCACCTGCTTGGTCCTGACATCGAGCCGGGCGACGCTTCCTTCGAGCCAGGCCTCCAGGGACCGCTGACCGACCGTCTGTTTCGCAACGACCTGGCTCCCGGGGGCGGCGAGTCCTCACTACGTTTTACCGACGTGACGACAGAAAGCGGTATCGACGCTCGCGGGTACGGGATGGGCGTAGCCACCGGCGATATCGACAACGACGGGTGGGTGGATCTGTATGTCACGAACTTTGGTTCGAACCAGATGTGGCGCAACAACGGCGACGGGTCGTTCGCCGATGTCACCGCGGCGACAGGGACAGATGACCCGCGCTGGAGCGTGAGCGCGGCGTTTCTGGACTACGACCGGGACGGCTGGCTCGATCTGTTTGTCGGCAACTACGTGAACTACAGCATCGAAAACAACGTCGAATGCTTCCATAACACGCGGACCTATTGCGGCCCTGACGGATTTGTGCCCGTACCGGACCGGTTGTTCAGGAACCGCGGAGACGGCACGTTCGAGGACGCGACGGCGGTGTCGCAGATAGGCACGGGATACGGCCCCGCCCTGGGCGTGGTGACGGCCGACTTCGACGGCAACGGCTGGATCGACATCTACGTCGCCAACGACCTCGCGGAGAACCGAAGCTGGATGAACCAAGGGGACGGCACGTTCGTCAATACCGCCCTCTTCAACGGGTCCGCGCTCAATGCAGCGGGTGAGGCCGAGGCCGGGATGGGTGTGGACGCCGGGGATTTTGACGGCGACGGCGACGACGACATCTTTATCACCCACATCGTCACGCAGACGAACACGGTCTACGTCAATGACGGAGCGGCGCTGTTCGAGGACCAGAGCGTGCGAACGGGTCTGGGGCCGCCCAGTCTGCCGTTTACAGGGTTCGGGACCGCCTGGTTCGACTACGACAACGACAGCTGGCTGGACGTCATGGTCGTCAACGGCGCGGTCGATCTCCTGCCCCAACTGGTGCAACAGCGCGACCCGTACCCGCTGCACCAGACGAATCAGTTGTTTCATAACCTCGGTAACGGACGATTCGAAGACGTCTCGGCCCGCGCCGGCGCCGCCGTCGAGGTGTCGGAGGTGAGCCGCGGCGCCGCGTTCGGCGATGTGGACAACGACGGCGATGTCGACGTCGTCGTGACGAACAACAACGGCCCTGGGCGACTGTTGCTGAATGCGGTGGGCAATCAGAATCACTGGATTGGACTGCGCATGGTGGGCGCATCCGTGCCTCGCGACATGGTTGGTACCCGCGTCGCGGTGATGCGGGCCAGCGGACCGCCGCTGTGGCGTCGCGCAAGGGCGGACGGGAGTTACGCGTCGGCCAACGATCCGCGAGTGCTGGTTGGACTCGGTGCGGATCCTGAGGTCACGGCCGTGCGGGCCGTGTGGCCGGATGGACAGGTGGAGGAATGGACCGACGTCGCGGTTGATCAGTGGACCGTTCTGCGCCAAGGGACCGGCGTGGCGGTCGCCGCACCGACCGACGGGAGTCTGGATCGATGACGCCCACCAGGGTCCGACCGGCCCCCCGCCTCGCCATCGCGGCGTGCGGGGCCGCGTTGTTGGTTGGTGCGTGCGGCGAGACACCGACGCCGACTCCCGCCGATGCCGTGGAGACACCGGCGCCACCCCAGGGTCCGCCACCCGTTCCGCTTCCCCAACTCCGCAGTTTCGATGCCGATGTGCAGCAACAGCTGGGTGACGCGCATGCTTCGTTGCAGGCGTCCATCGAAGCCGGCACGGTGACCGCCGACGAGTATGGACGTCTGGGAATGCAATTTGCCGGCTATGGTCTGGTGGGCGAAGCGGAGGCGGCCTATCTGAACGCGCGGGCGTTGGCCCCGGCGGAGTTTCGGTGGGCCTACTACCTCGGCGTCCTGTACGACACGGCCTCCAGACCGGAAGAGGCAATTCCCGCGTTGGAGCGTGCGCTCCAGCTGGGCCCAGATTACGTGGCTGGTGTGGCCCGACTCGGCGATCTTCTGGCTGGGCAGGACCGGGTTGAGGAGGCGACCCAGCGCTACCGCCATGCGTTGACGCTGGATCCGACCTGTGTTCCCTGTCTCGTCGGGCTCGGACAGATGGCGTTGCTGGGCCGCGACTACGCGACGGCGGTCACCCACCTGGAGCGCGCGTTGGCACTGGCTCCGGGAGCCGCCACCACCCGCTATCCGCTGGCCCTCGCGTACCGCGGGCTCGGAGAGGACGACAAAGCCCAGGAGCAACTCGACGCGCGCGCGGAGGCAACCCTCAACATCGGTTTGGGCCGACAGATTGACCGTCCTGGCGTATTCGACCCCCTCGTCCTGGAAATGGAGGCCACGGCGGTCACGGGCAACGTGGCGATCGAGGCCCGGGGCGTGACGGCCGCCCGCGAAGGGCGGTGGGACCAGGCGACCGCCGAGTTCAAGAAGTTGGTGGCCGCTGACCCGGAGAACGCCGTGTCCCGGAACCTGCTCGCGCTGGCGCTGCTGACCACCGGGGATCGCCAGGGAGCCCGGCAACAATACGAGGAAACGATACGGCTCGAACCGTCACACCCCCGGGCCAACCTGCAGCTGGGCCTGCTGCTGGTTGACAGCGGCGACGAGCAGGAGGCTATCGCCAGATTCCGAGCCGCGGTGCAGGGGGATCCAGGCGCCAACATGGCCTACCTCAACCTGGCCGGCGCACTCCTGCGGAACGGTGATGCGGCCGAGGCTGTGGAGGTCTACGGGGCGCTACTCGATCGCGATCCGAGCAATGCCCCGGCGCGCCTGGGACGTGCCTTCGCGCTGATTCGTGCCGGGCGTCACGTCGAGGCGAAGGCCAAGCTCGAAGAAGACATCCTGGCACGCCCCACGGAGATGGCGTTCCCCCACGCGCTGGCCAGACTGCTCGCAGCGTCACCAGACCCCACGGTGCGTGACGGGACTCGGGCCGCCGCGTTGATTCGGGATGTCTCCGAAACACTCCAAAACGGCGAGGTGGCAGAAACGACCGCGATGGTGCTGGCCGAGGCCGGCGCGTTCGACGCCGCCGTCCGGTATCAGAACATCGCGATTCGCATGGCCGAGGAAGCTGGGATGACGGCCCTCACGGCCGACCTGCGTCGCACCCTCGCGCAGTACGGGGCCGGCCAGCCGTCACGGGTGCCTTTCAGGCCAAACGACCCGGTGTTCTTACCGGCCCCGTTCCGTCCGGCCACCGCGTTCGACGACGTGACGCAGTAAGGCATCTGTCATGGCGAGGGAGACACGATGGTGAGCCGACGGAGAGTATCAGCGAGTCGCGCGAGAGCGTCCGGCAGGTGGCGGTGGTGGTCGGTCTCAGCGGTGCTGCCGGCGCTCGTGACGCTGGGAGCGTGCGGCACGCCGACGCCACCGGATGACACGCGCGTCGACGCCCACGCCCACGCACACGCGGCCCCGCAGAGCCTCAATGGGTGCGACCGCGCCTCCGCCATCGAGCTGCCAGCGGGCGATGCCAGAGTGCCGTTCGGCGGCATGTTCGGATTCGCCTACGATCCGACGTGCGTCGTCATCGATGTCGGCGCCGAGCTCACCTTCGTCGGGAACTTCGCACAGCATCCACTGAAGCCGGGTCGCATCGAGGGTGACACGGTCGTGGTTGCCGCCGGCAATCCAATCCACCCCACATCCGCCGGTTCGCAAGCCACGTTTACGTTCACCCAGCCCGGCAGCTATGGGTTCTTCTGCGACACGCACCTGCACGAACAGATGATGGGAGCCGTGTTCGTCGGTCCACCGTCCATCGCCGACGGCGCCAGCGCGCCTGTGCCGGTGCCCACCGCCGCCGCGAGGACGTCGACCACGTCGGTATCAACCGCGCCGCTGCGGGCTCCCGATGTGCCGGCGCGCGCATGGGACGACCGTCTGCCGGTGGCCGACAAGGCCACGCTGGCTCCGAACGAACGGCTCATGCGCAACGTCTTCCTCGCCTCCCCGTGGGAGCCTGAACGGCCAGCCCCAACGAGGCCGGGTGCCGTCATGGAAGTCTGGGAGGTCACGCGGTATCGACCAGAAGTCCCGCCGACGCCCAACCAGATGGCCGTGGCCCAAAGCCTCGTCGAGGCAGCGTTTCAGGCGGCCGAGACCAATCGGTGGTTCGACTTCGAGGTCGGCTTGCGCGACGGGTTCAAGACATCGGCCAATGACCCGACGCATTACTCGAATCTCGATTTCATCCTGGATGACGTCTCCCTCGATCCCACGCGCCCGGAGGTGCTCATGTACTACGAGACCCCCACTGGGAATCAGCTGGCCGGGATGATGTTTCTCGTGCGGAAACGTGACGAGCAGGGCCCCCAGGTGAGCGGACACCTGACCCGCTGGCACTATCACCTGTGGCCCGAACCTACCTGCCTGATGCACGGGATCCTGATGACCCAACGGGCGCCGTGCTCCGATCCCAACGAGGTGGCGTCGCATATCAGCCCCGAGATGATGCACGTGTGGCTCGTCGACCATCCGGATGGCACCTTCGCGACGACCATGCAGATCGCCCCGGAGCTGCTGGCCACGCTGCTCGACCGAAGACGGGCCGAACGCGGCTGGTAATCGACAGCCGCACGTCCTCACACGCGTGACGTGGCCAGCCCCGGGAGCGAGACACGATGAGCGAACAACTGGCGCTCCTGCCCGAGTACTTGACAGCGCATCTGCAGCTCTCGCTGCTGGCCCTCCTGTCGGCCGCGGCGCTGAGCTTGCCGGCTGGCATTGTCGCCACACGGGTCCGGTGGCTGGAGCAGCCGGTGCTGGCCTTGGCCGGCGTGATCCAGACCATCCCGAGTCTGGCGCTCCTGGCGGTGATGGTGCCGGTGCTGGCGTCGATGCAGCTGCAGAGCATCGGCTTTCTTCCGGCGTTCATCGGTCTGACCCTCTACGGTGTGCTGCCGATTCTTCGGAATACCGTGACCGGCATCGTTGGGGTCGACCCTGCCCTGCGTGAGGCCGCGCGCGGTGTGGGAATGACGGCGCGGCAACAGCTGTGGCGTGTCGAGCTGCCCCTCGCGTTGCCGGTGATCATTGCGGGCCTGCGGACCGCGACGGTCTGGACCGTGGGCATCGCGACGCTCTCGACCCCGGTCGGTGCGACAAGCCTGGGCAACTACCTCTTTACCGGCTTGCAGACGCGAAACTACGCCGCGGTGCTGGTCGGATGTGCAGGCTCGGCTGGGCTCGCCATGCTCCTCGACGGTCTCGTCCGGATGGCAGAGGTCGGCCTCCGCGCTCGCCGACGCCGCCTGGTCGGCGTCGCAGCGACGCTGACCGGCGGGCTGTACCTCTTCACGGCGGTGACGCTCGCCGCGCCGCTGTTCTCCGACGCAGAGCGGCCGGTCAGAATCGGCGCCAAGGGCATCACGGAGCAGTACATCCTGGCCTCACTCCTCGGTCAGTGGATCGAGCGCGAGACCGGGCGGCCCACCACCCAGATGCAAGCGCTCGGCTCCACCGTGGCGTTCGATGCCCTGGCGGCGGGGGAGATCGACGTCTACGTCGACTATTCCGGCACACTCTTGGCGCTCATGGATCGTGCCTCAACAGGAGGCGACCGCGCCACGGTCCTCGCCGAGGTGGAGGACTTTCTGGCCGACGACCATGACATCACGGTGCCGGCCACGCTTGGATTCGAGAACGCCTACGTGTTGGCCGCTCGCGAGCCGGACGCGGAGAGGATGGGGTTGACCCGTATCAGCGACCTGATTCCGCTCGGACCGACGCTGTCCATGGGCGGCGACTTCGAGTTCTTCTCCCGACCGGAGTGGGTCTCCATTCGCGACACCTACGGGCTCACACTGGCGGATCAACGGACGATGGACGGGACGCTGATGTACGAAGCGATCGCGGAAGAGGCCGTCGACCTGATCAGCGCCTACACGACGGACGGGCGTATCGCGGCCTACGATCTCCGGGTGCTGGAGGACGACCGCGGCGCGATCCCCCCCTATGACGCGATGGTGCTCGTCGGTCCGAGGCTCGTCCGCGAGTGGCCGGATGTGCTGGCGGCACTCGCGCGCCTCGATGGTGCGATCGACATCGACGCGATGCGCGGCATGAACCTGCGCGTCGATGTCGAGGGGATCGACCCGACGACGGTCGCCGCCGCGTTCGTCGCCACGCTGGCGGACACCCGGTGACCGCGGGCCGGTCTCCTCATCGGGTGTTCAGGAAGCGGTCAGACTCGGTCGTGACCACACCGGCCGGGTCATGCCATACTAAGGACCCAATCCGTATCCTAGGGAGTCATCCGCCATGAGCCACGCTCTCAGCGACCTCCGTCTCGCCGCGCGAGCCCTCCGGCGCCAGCCCACGTTCGTGCTGATTGCGGTGCTGACGCTGACGCTGGGCATCGGCGCCAACACCGCCATCTTCAGCGTCGTGAAGACGGTGCTGTTGAATCCCCTGCCGTATGACGACCCGGAACAGATCGTCGTGCTGTGGGAAACCAATCCAGATGGCGGGCTCGATCAGGTGTCGATTCCCACGTTTCTCGACTGGCAGCGCGAGTCCCGGCACCTCGCGTCTCTCGCGGCATACCGGCAGATCGATCTGGCGTACGCCGGCGGCGACGAACCGCGCGACGTCCCCGCGTTGCGGGCGACGCCGGAGCTGTTCGACGTGCTGGCGGCGGGTGCCCGGGTGGGACGGACGTTCGTGGCCGACGAGGCCACCGTCGGCGCGGACCGCGTAGTGGTCCTCAGCCACCGGTTCTGGCAGGACACGCTCGGCGGCCGCGACAGCCTCATCGGCACGACGCTCGTCCTCGGGGGCGACGCGCATACGGTGGTGGGGATCATGCCACCCGGCTTCGAGTTTCCGACCGCCACCGAGGTAGAACTGTGGACGCCGCTCGCCTTCGATCCGAATGACGCCCACGGCCGGTCGCGCCGGGCACGGTCGTTGATGGTGGTGGGGCGTATGACACCCGGTTCCGGCGCGGCCCAGACCCAGCAGGAAATGTCGGTGCTGGCAGACCGGATCGCCGCGGAGTACGCCAGCACGAACGACGGATGGGGCGTCCGGGTCGTGGCCGCGCAAGAGCAACTCGTCAGTGCATCGCGACCCGCACTCCTTGTGCTGATGGGCGCGGTCGGATTTCTGCTGCTTATCGTCTGCGCCAACATGGCGAACTTGCTGTTGGCGCGGCTCTCGAGCCGAAGCCGGGAACTGGCGGTGCGGGGCGCGCTCGGCGCGAGCCGTTGGGCATTGGCGCGCCCGGTGTTGGCCGAAAGTCTGATTCTGTCCGCGAGTGGCGGCGTGCTCGGCGCCCTGGCAGCGGTGGGCGGACTCCGGTTACTGACAGCGCTGCCAGAGGGACAACTGCCTCGCCTTGATGAAGTGGGGCTTGACGCCGGGGTGCTGGCGTTCACCACCGGATTGTCCATCGCCGTGGCCCTGCTCTTCGGGTTGCTGCCGGCCTTGCACGCGTCGCGCTCACGACTCCGCGAACAACTGACGGAGAGCACCGGGGCCACCGGTGGAGTGGCGGCACGCCGCATGTTGAGCGTCCTCGTCGTCGCCGAGGTGGCGATGGCGCTGGTCTTGTTGGTTGGTGCTGGTCTCATGACTCGCAGCTTCAGCCGGCTGCTGGAGGTGAACCCGGGATTTGATCCGAGCCGGGTGATCACCGCCCAGGTGATGCTGCCGCCCAGCAAGTACCCGGAACGCCACCAGCGGGTGCAATTCTTCGAAGCGGTGATCGCCAGACTTCGCGGCACCCCAGGGGTTGAATCGGCATCGGCCATCTCCAACCTCCCCATGCAGTCGGTAGGGGTCACGTTTGTGCTGCCATTCAACGTCGAAGGCCAGCCGCCGCCCGAGAACGAGGACCCACGCGCCGACGTCCGGATGGCCAGCCCGGGATTCTTCGAGACGCTGCGCATCCCGTTGAGGCGGGGGCGCTTCCTTGACGCACGTGACACGGCGGACTCGCCCCGCACCATGGTCATCAACGAGACGATGGCACGGCGCTACTTCCCAGACAGCGACCCCATCGGGCAGGTGATTGAGAACCCGCACGGACGGGCCGAGGTGGTCGGAGTCGTCGCGGACGTGCACTATCAAGGGCTGGACAGCGCGCCCAAGAAGCAGGTGTATGAGCCGCTGAGCCAGAACTCAGTCAACAGCATGGCGCTGGTCGCACGAACGGAGCGCGACCCCATCAGCTTCGGCGCGACGATGCGGCGGGAAATCTGGGCGGTGGACGCACAGCAGCCCATCTACGATCTCAGCACGCTCGACCAGTTGTTGGCGCGCGCGGTGTTTCTCCCTCGATTGAGCACGACCCTGCTGACAGCGTTCGCGGTCAGCGCGCTGCTGCTCGCGGCCCTCGGTATCTACGGTGTCCTGTCGTACACGGTGACACAGCGCACGCGCGAAATCGGCCTGCGCACGGCGTTGGGCGCCGACACGCGCCGCACCGTCGGACTCGTGGTCCGAGACAGCATGGGCTTGATTGGCGTGGGCATCGCGGGCGGACTTCTCGCGGCCACGGCCCTGGCCCGCTCGATGGCTGGCGTCCTCTTCGGCGTCAGTCCGTTCGACCCTGTGTCGTTCACCGTGGCGGCGGTGGTTCTGGTGGGCGCCGGGTTTGCCGCTAGTCTGATTCCCGCCCGGAGGGCCGCGCGCGTCGACCCGATGGTGGCGCTGCGAAATCAGTAGGCCCGCATCGGCCCCCCCGCGCGACGTCGCTCGGTGGCCGCCACCTCACGCGGACACGCGCAGCGGCCATGCCCGCGAGGGTACCGCCCGGGGTCCACGTGGCTGGTTGGATGCGGCGGCAACCCCCGGCTCAGGCGAGTCGGCTGCCTGGTCACCCACCGGGTCGAGGCCGTCCGACACCAACAAGTTCACCGCACGAATCTGACGCGCAGTGAGACCTTGCCGGTCCGGCGAGTACACCGCCAGCACGCCCAGGAGCGTATCGTTCGACACGAGTGGTGCCGCGAACGTGCTGCGCAAGCGTGGTTCCAGCGCCCCGGCCAGATCACCCAGGTCGAGGGCCGGATCGGAATTCGCGATTATCTTGCGGTTCGCGCCGACCCATCCGCTCAACCGCTCGCCCACCTGGATCGAGAGGCCGCGGAACAGGAACTCGTGTTCCGGCGACGAGACGTGGGACGCGACCAGGCGCGACTCCTGAAGATCGTGCCGGTAGACGATGGCCACGGCGTCTGGCGCCACCGTCCCCAGGTAGCGCGAAATGGCCTGGAACGTCACCAGGACGCAGCCGTCGTCATCGACCCGCGGCGACGGCGCAAACTCTTCGTGGGGCCCTGGCGCGTCCGCAGCCGCAGTGGTTCGGACGGCGGCGATTTCGGCGGCCCGGTCGCTCTTCGCACCCGTAAGGACCACTTCTCGGATGTCGACGTCCTTGGCCAGGTGGGCCTCGGCCGGGGCTCGTCTGTCCGACGCGTCGATCAGACGGTCGCGGGCCTCAATGAACGTATCCACCACGCGAGGATCGTACTGGCTCCCGCCACGTTCCCTGAGGACGGCGGTGGCCTGATCCGGCGTCATCGCCCGCCGGTACGGTCGGTCTGAGGTCAGGGCGTCATAGCAATCGACCACGGACAGGATCCTGGCGCCAATGGGGATGGACTCCCCGGAGATGCCTTCGGGATACCCCTTCCCGTTCCACATTTCGTGGTGGTAGCGGACGATTGGCTCGACGGGATAGGGGAAATCGATGCTGGCCAGGATGTCGGCCCCGATCGCCGCGTGGGTCTTCATCTGCTCGAACTCAATCGCGGTGAGCTTGCCCGGTTTGTTCAAGATGTACTCGGGCACGGCGAGCTTCCCGAGGTCGTGCAACAGCGCGGCGGCTTCGATCGCCTTGAGCTCGCGCTCGTCGTGGATGCCCAGCTCCCGCGCCAGCGCGACGGAATGCACTTGCACCCGCCGAATGTGACCACTGGTCACCTGGTCTTTGGCGTCAATCGCCATCGCGAGTGCTTCGATGGTAGAGAGATACAGGCGACTCAACTCGTTCAGGTGGGTATTGGTTTCCTCGACGCGCGCCGTCGACAGCCTGGACGACACGTAGGACAACGCGAGAACCGGGACCAACACACCAATGGCCGCGAAACTCAAGCGGTCGACGTTGGCCACCAACAGAATCACAAAGCTACAGGTGGCGAAGAAGTTGAGACCGGTGTGGGGGATCTGATCACGCACGATGCGCAATGGGTGCACCTGGGTCTCGAACCACATCGCAGTGGCGCTGAGCAGGCCATTGAGCAGGAAATATGTGGTGGTCATCACCAGGAGCGGGACCACCACGGTACTCAGCGGAACCGGCGCGTCGAAGAGCGGCGAGACACCGGACATCAGATAGAACAGCTGCGAGGCTACCCAGATGGAGATGGCCGGCTCCCCGATATTGAACAGCGTCCGTTGGATATGGCGCCGTTTGGACGAGAACGAGATAAACAGCCCGTCCAGCGCAATCGTGAGCGTCGCCGCCGCCGGGCCGAACAACAGGGCGGCGGCGAACACAAACGTTTCACTGACGGTGACCGTAGCCCGCAACGACGGCAACCGGAGCGACAAGGGGGCGCCGAATATCGCGAGCGTCGCCACGACGGCCCAGTAGGGCGTGGCGGCCTCCATGCCGAGCTGAATCATCGAGCTGAGTATCAGCCCGCCGCCGATGGAGACCACGGCCCAGACATAGGTGCGACCGAGCGGTGACAAGGACAGTTCCTTCATGCCACCTCGCCCGAGACGCCGGTGCCGCTGTCCCGCGCACTCCGCCAATCTTTGGCCAGCAGGGCCCACAACACATGGTCCTGATACTCGCCATCGGTCATGAAACACTGGCGCAGCAAACCTTCCGGCACCGCGCCCAACTTCTGGAGGGCCCGGTTCCCGCGGGCGTTGCCGACGGCTGCCCGCGCTTCGAGACGCGCCACGCCAAGGCCTTCGAAGCCGAACTCCAGCAGGAGGCGTGCCCCCTCCGCGAACAAGCCCATGCCCCA
>SXOW01000159.1 GCA_005778315.1 Acidobacteriota bacterium | reverse complement strand
GGCGGTGTTGGCGACGGCGCTCCCCGAGAGGGACCCCATCAGACCACTGGCGACCACCGCGACCTTCGCGGGGCCGCCCGGACTCGACCCAAAAACAGACTGGGCAAAGTCGATGATGAAACGGGTGGCCCCGGTGGCCTCGAGAAAGGCGCCAAAAATCACAAACAGAAACACGTAGGTGAACATGACACCCAGGGCAACCCCGAACGTGCCCTGAGCCTGCAGAAACGCCTGCGCGACGATCCGCTCGATCGAGTACCCGCGGTGCGGAAACAGCCAATCGGGCATGCTGGGCCCGATGTAGGCATAGACGATGAACAGAACTGACAGGATGGGCAACGCCCATCCGAGCGACCGTCGCGCGGCTTCGATCACGATCAGGAGGCCCACCACCCCGACGGCGATGTCGATCGGGGTTTCGAATCCGGCGCGGTTGCCCAGCGACGAGCCGCCCTGCCAATAGGCCTCGAACCTCGGCTCATTCTGTACGACGATCCAGCCGCAGCACACCGCAGTCAGCAACGCGAGCAGGACGTCGCCAATCTTGGCGAGGGGGTGGTCCTTGAGCGTGGGATGAACCGGGACGTTCAGAAAACAGATGACCAGCCCGAAGAACGCGAACACCGCCAGCTCCGGCTGCGGGGCCAGAGTGGGATAGTTCACCTGTCCGAGCGTGAACACGCACAGCCCAACCGCCAGCCAGCGGGAGACGAGTTGTCGAGGGGACGCGGACGTCCCGGCGACCGTGCCTACGGCCAGATCCCTATCTCCTGATAGTAGCGGATGGCGCCAGGGTGGAACTCGGTGCCGGTATCGCGGATCACGTTCCGCGCGTTGATGGCGCGCCCGGCCGCGTGCTTCTCGACGACGCGCGCACTGTTCTCGTACAGCGTCTTCGTGACCGCGTACACCAACCCTTCGTCCGCGTTGGCCGAGGTGATCAGGTGCATCGACCCCACGTCGAGGCCTTCATAGGCTTCGGTCTGACCGCGGTAGGTGTTGGCCGGAATCGTGGCTGGTGAAAAGAACACGTACTCGTCGATGAGTTGCTGTTTCGCCTCGGCATCGAACGGGATGAAATGAATGTCTTGAGACGCCGCGGATTGGGTAATCGCCGGGTTTGGCACCGCGCCACCAACGAATACCGCTGCGGCGGAGCCGTCCGCGATGAGGTCCACGGCACTAGCCTGGGTGGCATTCAGAGGCGTGAAATCGTCAAACGAGACACCGTGTGCCGCGAGGAGTGGCCCGACGAAATATTCGAACCCGGCTCCAGCTGGGCCCACGCCGACGCGGTTGCCCCGCAAATCGTTGATGGTCTCGACGCCCGACCCAGCCGGCGTAATGAACAGCGCGACATTCGGGGCCAGGGTCATCACGCTACGCATCGGGTAGGCCTTGTCCCAGCCCTCGCTGCCACGCACCGCGAAGTAGGTGATCGCCGCATTCGACAAGGCGAAATCAAGCTCGCCGCTGTCGACCCGCCGAATATTCTCCTGCGAGCCGCTGGTGGCTTCGGCGGTGGTGCTCCAGCCAAGGTCGGCACCAAATTCGTTCATCGCCTCGGCCAGGGCGCTGCCGAACACGAAGAAGGTGCCGCCCGGCGGCGCGGTCCCCATGCTCAGGAACACCCGCGACGGAGCGGCGGCACCTTCGTCGCTGCCGCCGCCACCGCACGACGCCGCCAGCGCGCTGCCCACCAACGCTACGAATACCCCGAATCGACGCATCCCGTTGTCCCTTCGAGCCGAAGCTGGGCCTCGGCGAGATCCACCGCACGGCGGCCGCGTGCTGGTGCAGCCAGCGGAGACGTGCACGTAGCCCCAGATCCTACACCAAGCGCTGGTCTATCCCCGCTGTCCCCATCACCGTGCCATCACGGCGCGCCACCCCCGGCGGGCTCAGACGCCCAGATGGCTACGCCTTCTCCGGACCAAAAATGGACAGCACGTGACGATCGGGGTCGCGGAAATTGGCGGCCCATTGGTCGCCTGTGACGTTACGAGGTGGGTGCAGGAACTCTACCCCGCGTGCGGTCAGTGCCTCGTGCGTCGCGGTGACGTCGTCCACGCCGAATACCACCTCGGTGGCGCCGGCGAGCGGCGTGGCCAGGCGGGCATGTGCCGTGCTCAGGGCGAGCGCCACGCCACCGGCCTTCAGGAACACGAAGCCCTCCGTCTCGAATTGCAGATCGAGGCCGAGCGTCTCGCGGTAGAACGCCGACGACCGCCCGAGGTCGCTGACGCCGAGGAAAATGTTGTTGATGCGGTTCAGTTTGATGTCTTGCATGATGGCTCCACGACGAAGCGACGTGCTTTCATCTCGAATCGCGGCAACGTGTTCACCGCGACCACGCGCACCGGTATGGTCAGCCCCATCGACTCTCGGAGCGCCTCGGCAACCCGATCCGCGATGTGGTCCGAGCCAGCGGCCGGGTCCAATTCTATGTCGAGCACCATGTTGGACAGGGCATCGGTGGTCGAAATCGTGGACCGGTACTCGACGACCTCTGTAAATTGGCGTACCACCGCCTCGATCGCGGTCGGATACACGTTGACGCCGCGCACGCAGACCATGTCGTCAGCCCGCGACAGAATGCCGCCCACCGCCCGGACCAGGGTGCGACCGCATGGGCACGGCGCACGGTCGAGTCGCACGATGTCTCGCGTGCGGTAGCGTAACACCGGACTGGCCGTGCGGCCCAGGTTGGTGACCACCAGT
>SXOW01000158.1 GCA_005778315.1 Acidobacteriota bacterium | reverse complement strand
GGCTGACGCTCGTCGCCACAGCACAGTTCACCATACTGCGACCATCGCCGTCCGCGCAACCGACAGGACGAACTCCTCCCCCTGGAACCGGCGGACGACACGCGTGTCGTGCTCCCCCGCCGCGCGTCCAGCAGGGCTCAGCGCTCAGCGCGTGGCCTCGTCCTACCGCAGGTCCACCGCCACCAGGGTGTTGGTGTTCCGCGCGTAGACCCGACCGTCCGCCAGCGCGGGGTAGGCTCGGACGACACCAGGCAGGAGTTGGGCCCTGACGATCGGCACGAAGCCGTCGGGGGATGCCTCGGCCAGCAGCAATTCCCCGGACTCACGCAAGATGAGAAGTTTGGCCCCGGCCAGAATGACCGACCCCGCCCCAAATCCCTCCTCGGACCACCGCACCTGACCCGTCTCCAGATCCACCGCGCGCAGACTGGGACCGTATTCCTGACGACCGTGGTACCCGTAGAGCACGCCGTCACGAATCACCGCCGTCGCGTAGTGATTGCTCATACTCTCGTCGCCGGCCCATTCTTCCACCAGGGTCGTCGCGTCGACACGAAGCAATGTGGCGCCGGTCTGGTAGCTGGACGATAGAAAAATGCGATTGCCGTCGACGAGCGGGGTCGCCGCGTTGACCGAAGAGGCGGACCGGGAACGCCAACGCTTCTGGAACAACACCTCGCCCGACGTGGGGTCAAGACCTACGAGACCCGTCCGCGTGAAGAACAGGGCGTGGCGACGGCCGCCGAAGGTCGCGCCCACCGGGGACGAGTAGCTCGACTCGTCGGTCGTCGCGGTCCACAGTTCCTGGCCGGTCGCCGCATCGAACGCGACAATCCCGCCCTCCCCTCCGCCGACATTCGCGATGAGGCGCCCTGCCTCGACCAACGGCGACCCGGCGGCGCCAAAGAACCCTTTGCGAACGGCGTAGCGGGCGTGGGTATCCACGTGCCACAGCGCCGCGCCCGTTGCGAGGTCCACCGTATGCAACTGCCCCTCGGCCCCATAGGTGTGCACCCGGCCGTCCGCCACGACGGGCACCGACCGCGGCCCTTCGTCAAAACCGAAATCGTCCCGATAGGTCGTCGGGTAGGCGTATCGCCAGACGGTCTCGCCGGAATCGGCCGCCAGCGCCTCCACCACCTCGTCACCGCCGACACGATGAAACAGGATGACGCGGTCGCCGACCACCGCGGGGCCCGCAAACCCGGCCCCGACCGGCCGCTCCCAGAGACGGGTGGGTCCGCCTTCCGGCCAGGTCTCAGAAAGACTCACGCCCGCGTACGCGCCGTTTCGCGTCGGCCCGAGGAACTGTGGCCAGTCCTGTGCGGTGACGACGCCCCCGGTGACAAGACATCCCACCAGCAGCAGGAGCGTGCATCTCGAACGTGTGGTCATCGGTTCCTCTCACTCGATGCGTGGACAGTCCGCGCGTGGCGAGACAGCGTCTCTGCCGTCGACCCCGGTGGTGACGTCGTCGCCCCAGTCGGTGGCCAGCCCGGCGTACAGCACATGGTCGACCCAGTGGTCGTAGAGCCACTCGGCCTCGCGCAGCTGCCCCTCCAGACCGAATCCGAGACGCCGCGGAACCGCCCGGCTGCGGTGATTCTCAATCGCGCACCGTATCTCGATCCGGTGCAGCCCCATCACCCCGAACCCGTGGTCGACAAGACGACGACACGCCGCGGTCACCAACCCCTGGCCCTGATACTCCTCACCCAGCCAGTACCCGATGGCCGTCGCCCGGTTTCGCCAGTCGATCTGGTGGTGGCCAATCACACCCGTGACACGGCCACCCGAGACAATGGCCGCCTGAAACCCACGATTGTCGCGTGTCTGGGCCAGCGTGGCGCGAATGAAGCTGCGGGTGTCCTCGACGACCCGGATGGCATCGAGCCACGGCAGCCACCGCCGCAAGTAGTCCCGGTTGTGGTCGGTCAGCGCAAAGAGTTCCTCCGCGTGGCGCAACTCGAGCGTGTCGATCGTCACGCCCGGACGAATGGCAAGCGATGACATACGCGATCTCGCAGCGACCCGCGGGACTGGCCCCCGGGGCAACTGGCTGCAAGTGTACACGGCGGTCTGGCGCGTGCGAACGACCACCGCTCCGGTGTCGGGATGCCGTCACTTTGCTAGAAGCGCGAAGATGACGTAGCCTTGAGGACATCCGTCACCGACGGAGCGATTGATGACTCTCACCCGGCGTCCAACGCGTGCAGTGATCCTCCTCACGGTGGCCGGACTGCTGGCCGGGTTGGCGGTGACCGCCACCGCCCAGCGGGGCTACTTTCGAGAAGGCCGGGAGCCGGCTCGCTACCCGCCAGCCTCCATGCCAGACCGCGATTTCGCATTTTGCAAACTCGCCTACACGAGTGTGCGCTATGAAGACTTGGGCATGGGATGGCGCACCGACTATCCGTACGCCGGGATCAATCTCATGACCCGGTACTCGGAACTAACGACCGCCCCGATCAGCACCGACCGCAGAGGCGAACCGAATCACTGGGTCGTCGAGCTGACTGACAGGGAACTCTTCAACTGCCCGTTCATCATGGCGGCCGATGTCGGCACCATCGGATTCAGCGGTGCGGAGGCCGACGGGCTCCGCACCTACCTGCTCAAGGGTGGGTTCCTGTGGGTCGACGATTTCTGGGGCACGGCAGCCTGGCACCACTGGAGCAGTGAAATCGCCAAGGTGCTCCCGCCAGGCCAGTACCCGATTCAGGACCTGCCTTTGGACCACCCGGTGTTCCGTGCCCTGATGCACGTGGAGAAGGTGCCGCAAATCACCGCCATCCAGTTCTGGGGCTGGAACGGCGGCAACACCTCTGAGCGAGGCGGCGACAGCGCCGAGGCCCACCTTCGAGCCATCACCGATGAATCGGGTCGGATCCTGGTCTTGATGTCACACAACACGGATGTGGCGGACGCGTGGGAGCGGGAGGGCGAAGACCCGAACTATTTCAGACAATTCTCACCGAATGGCTACGGCCTGGGCATCAACGTGCTGCTCTACGCCATGAGTCACTGACCCGGTCTCCCTCGTAACGGTCGACTTCCGCGTCACGTATCTGAAAGCCTGCGCCACCCCAGGGGGGGCAACGCCCCGTCCACTGTTAGAACGTCGCGATCGGATTCAGCGGGGACCCGGTGCCGCCTTCAACGGCAAGCGGTGCGGCAGAGAGCATGAAATCCCAGCGATTCTGACGCGCGGCTTCTTCGGCCAACGCCTCGAGGTCCAGGTTATCGAAAATGCGCACGCCCATCGCCACCAGCACCAACTGGTGGATCGGCTGAGACACACCCTCCACGCCGGACGGCAACGCGTCGTTGGTATAGTCACTTCCGATCATGGCCACGTCGCGCGCCTTGAGCCACGGGGCCACTGACGCGTGCAGGCCGGCCGCCGATTCACCGGTCGCCCAGGGGCCGACCTCCGCCCGCCGCGCCCAGCGGCCGGACCGCACCAGCAAGATGTCACCCGGCTCGACACGCACGCCGGCCTGCCGCTCCCACTCTTCGAGATCCTCGACGTAAATCGGCGTGCCGGGCTCCAGATACTCGACGCCCTTGAGGCGTGCGATGTCCATGAGAACCCCCTTGGTCAGGATCCCCTGCTTGACGTCGAGTATCGACAGCTTGCTGCACCCGTCCTCCGTGACATCGTCAGCCTTCGTAAACCCGTTGTACATCACCCCGTCATGGGACATGTGACACAGCGAATCCATATGACTGTGCGCGTAGCCGTGATACGACACCGAGAACCGGTCCCCGATGAAGGGGCCCTCTCGGCCAACCCCGGACATCTCGTGGCTGAAGGGCGAGGTCGCGTCCTCCGCTTGCTCCGTCAGATAGTTGTGCGACAGCGACACCGAGACGCCCTCCCGCACCAGACCGGCCGCCTGCTTCCGCTTCTCATTGGTAATGAGGTTGAGCGCGCCAAGTTGGTCCTCGTCGCCCCAGCGTCCTCGATTCGACAACTCGGTCATCCAGTCGTCGACCATTGCTTTGGTCACATTCCGATTCGGCTGGGCCTGCGTCCCACCACCGGGCCCACAGGCGAGCGCCACGCCGCACGCCAGCGCGCTTGCAATCAGCGCACGATAACTCGTCTTGGTCATGGCTCGTTCCTTCGCGGGTGTGCCCACCCGGGCTGCGATGACGAAGCTACTCGCCATCCGTAATGCGATAGAGCTTCGACGCCGTGCGGATAAACAGGCTGCCCTGAGCGATGGCGGGCGTCGCCATCGTGAACTCGTCGAGCGAATTCGTGTGCAGCACCTCGTAGTCGACACCGGCACGGATGACGTAGGTGTCACCCTCTTCGCTCAGGGCGAAGATCTTCCCATCGTACGCCCACGGCGACGACGTGAATGCGGCGCCGACGGCAAGACGTTGTCGGCCGTACACCTCGGCTCCCGTTCGAGCATCGTGGGCGGTGAAAAAGCCGCGATCGAGCAGCGTGTAGTAGATGTCGCCGTAGAGGATCGGTGACGGATTGTAAGGACCAGCCTGCCGCTGGTACCACACGATGTATTCGTTGCTCGTCTCGCCGGGGGCCAGACTGATGTCTCCGGTCGCGCCGGGTCGGATCGCAAAGACGGGTCGTACCTGGTCACCGACATAGCCCGACGCAATGTAGAGCAGACCGAACTCGGCGAACGGCGTCGGAATGACGATGGATGACATGCCCGTCAATTCCCACAACAGCTCACCGCTGAGGTCGTAGGACCGCACCTTGTCCGTTCCGGTCGTCACCAGTTCCGTGCGGCCCGCGTGCTCCCAGACGAACGGCGTGGACCAGTTGGACCCTTCGTCGCGATCCACCCGCCACACCTCCCCACCCGTTTCTGCGCTGAGCGCGGTCACATAGGACTGCCCGTCGTTGTCGTTCACGACGTACAGGCGCCCGTGGTGGAGCACAGGTGACGCCGCCGTGCCCCACCCGTACCGGGTCAGGCTGGGCTCGACCTCCCGGGACCACAGCAGCTGCCCCGCCAGGTCGAAACAGAAGAGACCGACGTTTCCGAACGACACATAGAGCCGTTCCCCGTCGGTGACCGGTGTCTCGGACGCAAAGGTGTTCTTCAGATGATGGGCCATCTGCGGCACGCCGCTGTGCACGGTCCGCTCCCAGATGCGGGAACCGCTCGCCACATCCACCGCATACACGTTCCAGTGGTGCACACTGGTCGGGGCGTCGCGGTCGCCGCCGAAATAGAGTCCAGACTGGGGTGCCTCGACGTCGCCATCGCTGACGACGGACGTCAGGAAGACCGTGTCGCCGGTCACGATGGGCGAACTCCACCCCATTCCAGGGATATCTGTCGCCCAGGCCACGTTGTGGTGCGTGCTCCAGGTGTCCGGCAAGGTGGCGGCGTCGTCGGGTACCACACCCCGGGCGCCGGGCCCGCGGAACTGTCGCCACTCGCTCTGGCCCGGTGGTTGTCCGGGTTGTCCAGCGTGCAGGCCCACCGACGTCGTCAACCCTGACCCTAGGGCGAACGCCCACATCCACGCGCGTCGTCTCATTCGTATGACCGATGCTGATGATGCCCGCCAAATGCGCCCCTGTCCAGAGAAAATGGCCAGCGCGCCCGCCGCCGCGACCTCGCGTACACTACGCTGTTGGCGGAAGTGATGACAGGACGTACGGCTGGGAGACACATCGATGGGTGACGCCGGGGAAGGTCTGGTCGATGCGCAGGCACGAATGGAGGAGCGCATGGACGAACTGGCGCGTGAACGCGCCGCCCGGGGCAGGGCGCGGCCTCGCGACCCCGTGGCAGTCAGCCGGGTCGAGTCGCTTCGTCTAGCCCGCATCGACCTCCAGCGCCAGGCCGACGCGACCACAAATCCGAAACTGAAGGCGGTCCGGAGCC
Organism: Acidobacteriota bacterium; assembly: GCA_005778315.1. GTDB lineage: Bacteria > Acidobacteriota > Vicinamibacteria > Vicinamibacterales > UBA8438 > UBA8438. Next base: position 6,496 of record SXOW01000158.1, on the reverse strand, counting down.
AGGCGCTCTCAGACCTCGACCGCCAGCTCGTCGACGCCCAGGCGGCCTTAAGGTTGGAGCAGGCCTAGTCGCCGGCCGCCGCCATAAGGCCGCGAGTCACGAGGCCGACTCCAGAAACGCGATGTCCCCGAAGTGTGACACACAGGTCGTGCCAGTGTTGTCGGTATCCGTCATGACAGCCACGCCGGCCACCCGGTCGGGCTCGCGGCAGAACAGGCGCCGATAGTCGGCGCGCACGTCTCGACGAAGGCGCGCCCATCCATCTCCATCCATGAGGCCCCCATCGGTGACGCGGGCGTCACGCGCTCCTCGCCCCGACGCCCACGGCACCGTGGGCTCCGGCGCCCACGATAGAATGCGTTTGTGTCAGCCACCGCGCGGCAGCCCACGGACCTGTGCGAGTGTACCGCCCGCGCGCTCGCCAGGTTGATTCGCACCCGGCGCGTCTCCTGTCGGGAGGTGATGCTGGCACACCTGACACGAGTCGACCAGGTCAATCCGTTGGTGAACGCGGTGGTGACCCTGGCGTCAGACACGGCCCTGAGGGAGGCCGACGCCGCCGATGCGGCGCTGGCCCGGGGCGACGACGTGGGCCCGCTGCACGGGTTGCCGATCGCACACAAAGATCTGTTCGTCACGGCGGGCCTGCGCACCACCTTCGGCTCACGCGTGTTCGCGAACCATGTGCCCACTGAGACGGCCTTGATCATCGAGCGCGAGCGCTGCGCTGGCGCGATCACCATCGGCAAGACGAACACCCCGGAGTTCGGCGCCGGGTCGCAGACGTTCAACGAGGTCTTCGGCGCCACCCGCAACCCCTTTGACCTCGCCAAGACGTGCGGCGGGAGTAGTGGTGGTTCCGCGGTGGCGTTGGCGACCGGGATGGTCCCGCTGGCGGATGGGAGCGACCTTGGGGGGTCACTGCGCAACCCGGCGAGTTTCTGCAATGTCGTGGGGCTGCGACCAACACCCGGACGCGTGCCGACCTGGCCCGACGCGGCGCCCTGGTTCCCCTTTAGCGTCGCTGGGCCCATGGCCCGCACCGTTGGCGACATTGCGCTGCTCCTCGACGCGATCGCGGGCCCCGATGCTCGCGCGCCGCTGTCAGTGGGCATTCATGCCAGCCCCTGCCTCGACACACTCGACCGCGATCTTCGGGACGTGCGCGTGGCCTGGAGCCCCGATTTGGGTGGACTGCCGGTAGAACCGGCCGTGACGGCCGTACTCGAAAGCCAACGCGCCACGTTCGAGTCGCTGGGATGTGTCGTGGACGATGGCTGTCCAGATTTTTCGGGAGCCGATACCGTCTTTACCACATGGCGCGCATGGGTCTACGACGCCATGTTCGGGGAGACCCTGGACCAACACCCGGGACAGCTGAAAGACACCGTGGTGTGGAACATCGAAGCGGGGCGGGCGCTCAGTGGCCGCGACCTGGCGGCGGCTGAGCGCGCACGCGCGGCACTGCACGACCGCGTGCGACGCTTCATGGAGGTCTACGAGTTCCTGCTGCTTCCGGTCGCCCAGGTCGTACCGTTCGACATTGACCAGCCGTATGTGACCCAGATCAACGGCACGGCGCTCTCGACCTACCTCGATTGGATGAGGTCGTGCTACTGGGTCAGTGCGACCGGGCTCCCGGCTTTGTCGGTCCCGTGCGGCCACACCCCCGAAGGACTCCCGGTCGGGCTGCAGATCGTCGGCCGTCCGTTCGACGAGCGTGGCGTGCTCCAGCTGGCCCACGCGTTCGAGCAGGCCACGGAGTGCTGGAAGCGGCGGCCCGCGGCGACGTCTCCGTGATCGCGCACCGGTGTTGGTATCGCTGGTCCTCTGTGGAATCCCGCGCCGGGAAGTGGTACAAGGGTCACCATCTGAAGTTCAACAACCAGTGAACGTCAACAACCAGCACGGTCCGGGACCCAGCGGGTCTCAGGCGCTGGTATATCGGTAGAGAGGCACAGATGCGCATGACACTCACTCGCTGGCTTGGCGTCGGCGTTGTCATCATCCTCGCGACCGGCTTCACGGTCTTGAGCCCCAGCATGACGGCCCAGGTGGCGGCGGATGCCGATGACATCGCGGGTACCGTGCGCGGAGCCGCCGGCCCTGAAGCGGGGGTCTGGGTCATCGCCGAGACGACCGACCTGGGCACGCGATTTCGCAAGATCGTGGTGACCGACGATGCCGGTCGCTACGTCGTCCCGGATCTGCCCCAGGCCGCCTACAGCGTGTGGGTGCGAGGCTACGGATTGAAGGACTCGGCCCCGGTGGCCGGCTCGCCGGGCACGCCGCTGGACCTGCGGGTGGCCACGGCAGCCAGCCCCATGGAGGCGGCGCAGGTCTACCCCGCCAACTATTGGTACTCACTGGTTGAAGTGCCGCCCGCCAGCGCGTTTCCCGGAACGGGAGACGGCGGCAACGGCATCTCGACAAACATGCGGACCCAGGCCCAATGGGTCGACGGTCTCAAGCAAGGCTGCCAGCTGTGTCACCAACTCGGCAACCAGGCCACGCGCGAGATCTTGAACCCCAGCGAATTCGACTCCACCGAAGCGGCCTGGGAACATCGCGTGCAGGCCGGGCAGCGCGGCGCCATGATGAGCGGTGTATTGCGCCAGTTCGGTCAAGAGCGCGTGGTGTCGATGTACGCGGAGTGGACGGATCGGATTATGGCCGGGGAGGTCCCGCCGGCGCCCCCGCGTCCGCAGGGACGGGAGCGCGACGTCGTGCTAACCATGTGGGAATGGGGCGGCCCCACGGGCTACATCCATGACGAGGTCGCATCCGACAAGCGCAACCCCCGCGTCAATGCCGACGGACCGATCTACGGCGTCGAGTTCGCCAGCGACCGGCTCGTCTGGGTCGACCCGAAGACGAACGAGACCCACCAGATCAAGGTTCCGGTGCGGGACACGCCGGGCGAGGGCGACTTCACCTCCTACATCGCCAAGGAGATGCCGAAGCCGTCAATGTATTGGGGCGAGGAGGTCATCTGGGACAACCCGGGGAACCCGCACAACCCGATGATGGACGGCCAAGGCCGCGTGTGGATGACCCATCAGATTCGCGGCCCCGGCAACCCGGCGTGGTGCCAGGAAGGGTCCAGCAACCCCTACGCGCAGCACTACCCCCTGCGACGCGCAGATCGGCACGTCGCCGTGTACGACCCGGCCACCGAAGAGGTCGACCTGATCGACACCTGCTTCAACACACACCACCTGCAGTTCGGCCACGAGGACCGCGAGCGGTTGTATTTGAGCTCGGTAGGGCCGGTGATCGGCTGGCTCGATGTGGAGGTCTACGAAGAGACGGGTGATGAGCAGGCGGCCCAGGGCTGGTGCCCCATCATCGTGGACACCAACGGAGATGGCAAGATCGGCGACTGGGTCGGCCGGGCCGAAGCGCTCGACCCGACCAAGGACAAGGAGCTGGGTTCCGGCTGGTACGGCATCGTGCCCGACCCGACCGAAGACCATGTGGTGTGGGCCGCCTCGGGTGGCGTGCCTGGCCAGATTGTCCGGCTGCAGATTGGCGACTCTCCGCCCGAGACCTGCATCGCCGAGTACTACCAGCCGCCGTTCGACAACGCGAACGCGCCGATCCAGGGTTATTCGCCGCGCGGCATCGACATCACGACCGACGGCATCATCTGGACCGCGCTGTCGGGTAGCGGTCACATGGCCAGCTTTGATCGGAGCAAGTGCGCCGTGCTCAACGGCCCCACCGCCACCGGCCAGCACTGCCCGGAGGGATGGTCGCTGTTTGCGACACCGGGACCCCAGATGAAAGGCGTGACCGACCATGGCAGCGCCGACTTCCACTACTACAGCTGGGTCGACCAGCACGACACCCTGGGTCTGGGTCCGAACATCCCGATCGCCACGGGGAGCACGTCCGACTCACTGCTCGCCTTCCTGCCGGACGAAGAGCGGTATGTGGTCATGCGGGTGCCGTATCCGTTGGGGTTCTATTCGCGCGGCATGGACGGCCGCATCGACGACCCGGACGCCGGGTGGAAAGGACGCGCGGTCTGGGCCGACTACGGCACGAACGCGGTCTGGCACAACGAGGGCGGCAAAGGTACCCAGGGCAACCTGGTGAAATTCCAGATGCGCCCCAACCCTCTGGCACACTAGAGCTTCGACGGGCGACGCTCCACGCTCAGCGTTTGTTCATGCGCAGACGGCCCGGGAGATAGAATCCTCCCGGGCCGTTGTCTTGTGAGGTGGGTCTGAATCACCGGTCGCGCCCAGAACCGCAGAGATGAACGACGGGAAGCAGAAGCTGGCATCGCCAGACGGCGACCTGGCACTGGTGCTGGTGGGGGGCGGGGCGCGGGCGGCCTACCAGGTCGGCTTTCTGCGGGCCATGGTCCACAAACACCCCACGCTGCACTTTCCAATCATTACCGGCACCTCCGCCGGGGCCATCAATGCCACCTACCTGGCCTCCCAGGTGGGCCCGCTCACCGACGCGGTCGAGGGGCTGGTACAGCTCTGGCGAGCACAGCGGGTCGACCAGGTCTTCCGGGTCGATGGCGTGTCGCTGCTGCGCCTGGTCTTGCACTGGGGCTTGAGACTGGTGTCGGGGGGCAGTTTCCTGGTGCCCGAAGTGCGAGGACTGCTCGATACGTCGCCCCTTCGCCGGTTTCTGGAACACACGCTGGAACCGACCGCGAGCGGTGACTTCGTCGGCATCGCGCGCAACATCGCCGCCCGGCGGCTGCGGGCGTTGGCCATCACGACCAGCAGCTACACCACAGGGCAATCGGTGGTCTGGGTGCAGGGTGCGGATATCGAAAACTGGGAACGTGCCAACAGACGCAGCCGAAAGGCCGCGATCACGATCGACCACGTGATGGCCTCAGCCGCGTTGCCGTTTTTCTTTCCCGCCATCAAGCTTGGCGACGGGTGGCACGGCGACGGGGGTATCCGGATGCTGGCCCCATGCTCGCCCGCCATCCACCTCGGGGCACGGCGCATCATCGCCATTTCAAACCGTTGTCGGACCAGTGAGTCGGACGCCGACCGGCCCATGATCCAGCACTATCCGCCGCCAGCGCAGATCGCCGGACAGATGATCCAGTCGATGTTCCTGGACGACCTCGACCGCGACGCGTTCAACCTGCAGCGGGTCAACGGCCTGCTGGCCGCGCTCCCCGTCGAGCAACACCAAGGACTGCGGCCGGTGGAGTTGGTCGTGGTGCGCCCTTCCCGGGACCTGGGACGGCTGGCCAGCGAGTTCGAGCCTCAACTGCCGTGGCTCTTTCGTCACCTCACTCGCGGCCTGGGCTCCCGCGACACCACAAGCCCTGACTTGCTCAGCCTCCTGATGTTCCAGGAAGACTACGTCGAGCGACTGTTGGCGATCGGCGCCGAAGACGCCGAGACGGAAGGCGACCGGGTCGCCGCCCTGCTCGAGCGGCGTCCCGTGTAGCGAGCCTCAACCACGGCCCGTGACGCGCGTGGCGCTATCGCCGCAGTTCAACGCCCTGGGCGACAAAGCTGACTTCGGTCGCGGTGCCGTCGGCATGCCGGTTCAGGGCCACGCCTTCAGCGATCAGATGATCGGCGTCTGTCTTCGAGAACAGGTTCGTCTCGAACACGCCCTCCAGCCGCGCCTCGGCCCCCTGGGAGTCGGTCGGCATGAAGAACGCATAGTCCTTGAACGTCACCCGAATGCCTCGGTCTGCGCCCTTCGGGGACACTTCCATCCAGCACCCTTTGACCTGACACACCTTCTTGACCGCACCTTCCAGGATGACGGTCTGGTCCACGTACGCGTCGACCGACTGCATCGCCTCAGCCAGGTCAACCGTCGGGGAGTTCCCAAGCGCGGCGCCACGAGTAATCACTGTGTGCTGTGCCACCGCCACCGCAGCACCGGACACCATCAGCGCGCACATGCCGGCTACACCGAACGCCCGTCGGAGCACATCTGTTCTGCGTACGTAGGACATTGCTCACTCCTGTCTACGAGAAAATAATCCTGGCATCGTATCAGGTTGCTCGGTGGGGACCCAACGGACGACGGACGTGGTGAGAGGCCTACAATCATGGGTGGAGACCCGATGAAGCTTTCCCGCATGGTCTTGGCTCAAGTCGTGCTGGTCCTGGCTCTCCTCGCCGCGGGGCTCCCCTGGATCAGCTCGGCCCAGCCCAGGGAGCCGCTGGCGATCTCCGTGGCACATCCGGCGATCGAGTACGGGACGCGGCCTCGGACGGACCGCGTGGCCCAACTGCACGACCGGCTCCGGGACGGCGCGGCCACACTCGCATTCGACCGCGAGCACGGGTACCTCCGCGCACTGCTCGAAGCGCTCAACGTTCCGATCGAGTCGCAGACGCTGGTGTTTTCGCAGACCAGCCTCCAGGCCGATTTCATCAGCCCAAGGACCCCACGTGCCATCTACTTCACCGACGACGTTGCCGTGGCGTGGATTCCCGGTTCGCCCGCCATCGAGCTCGCGGTCCACGACCCGCGACAAGGGGTCATG
>SXOW01000157.1 GCA_005778315.1 Acidobacteriota bacterium | reverse complement strand
CGGCGACGGCGCGGGCCAGGAGGGTCTTGCCGGTGCCAGGGGCCCCCATCAACAGGACACCCTTCGGAATCCGTCCCCCGAGTTTCTGGAACTTCTGGGGCTCTCTCAGAAAATCGATGATCTCCTGTAGTTCCTCTTTGGCCTCCTCGACCCCAGCCACATCCTTGAACGTAACCTTCTTCTGCGTGCTGGACGACAGCTTGGCCCGGCTCTTGCCAAACGAGAGGGCCTTGTTGCCTCCACTCTGCATTTGGCGCATGAAGAAGACCCAAAACCCGATAATGAGCAGCAAGGGGGCCCAGGAGTAGAGCAACGTCGCCCACGGGCTCTGGGTCGCGGATTTCGCCTCCACAACGATGTCGCGCTCCAACAACTTGTTGGCCAGCCCCTCATACTGCGGCGGCGCGTAGGTAAAGAACCGCTCGCCGCTCGAGGCGGTGCCCACGATCTCGTTGCCAGTCAGTTCGACCCGATCCACCACCCCAGTGTCCACCCAACGGATGAACTCGCTGAAGTCCACCTGGGTTTCGCTGGCGCGGAACTGGGACGAGATGCTCCAGATGAGCGCCACGGCGCCCACCAGAACCATCCAGAACAGCAGACTGCGCGTTGTCGAGTTCACAACTTGTCCCCCAAAGGTCTGACCGTCAACATTATCATGTCTGTTGGAGCTTCCGGGGCCCGAAACTCCTCGCCGACACCGTGTCCAACGACCCAAATCACCCGGTCGCGGGCATCAAGCACGACTGGTACGCGACGGCGAGCCCGACGCTCGACTTTCCTGTCCACGAACAGGTCCTGCAGCTTCTTCCGATGCCCCTGAAGCCCGGCGGGGCGAAACCAGTCGCCCGGCCGCCAGTTCCGGACACGGAGCGGACGACTCTCAACGTGTACCGACACCGCCAGCGCGCATCTGGCCTCAGCCGCGTCAGTCACCATCGCCGCGTGCGGGCCGGCCGGTGAATCAACCTGATCCCACGCGGCGCGCAGCGCGACCCCAGCCTCTGGCAACGCCACCTCGCCCGGTACGTCGAGCTGGTGGTCGAACGGCTCCACCTCCTCGTCGGACAGGGGCTCGCGACCAGCGCGCGGTACCAGCTGAATCCAGTCGCCACGGCGCTCCGCGCGGCATCCAGGCAGGTCAACAGGTGTGACGGACCCAGCGGCCAGGGCACGCACCCGCTCGACATGATCGAACCCGCTGGCTCGGTCGGACGTATCAGCGAGTACCAGCCGCACCACGCGCCGCGCCAGCGCAGGATGTAGCGCGGACAGACGAGGGGCATCCAGCTCAATCCCCCGCTCAGTTGATTTGACGAGTGTCGCGCGCAACTCGTTTGCGGCCCGGTCGAGCCAGTCGTCGTCAGCACGGGCGATCTCCGCCTCGCGCGCCAGGGTTTCGACGACCCGCGGCGCGTAGCGGCCCAGATGTGGCAAGAGATCATGCCGCACCCGATTGCGGGACACCCGTTCGTCGGAATTCGACGGGTCTTCTCGAAATGCGAGCCCTCGGGCCGCCAGGTACTCCCGCAACTCGCACCGGCGCGTCGACAACAACGGACGGGCCACACGTCCCAAGCTGGGCCGCATCGCGGACAACCCGGCCGCACCCGCGCCTCTCAGCAAGCGTAGAAGATACGTTTCTGCCTGGTCGTCGAGCGTATGACCGAGCGCGACGTGGGTGGCCCCAAGCCGGTCGGCGGCTCGGTCGAGAAAGTCGTGCCTCGCCCAGTGCCCCGCGTGCTCCACGGAAATGTGTCGAGCCTGAGCCAGTGCCGCAACATCCATGGACTCGACGATGCTGGGCAAGCCAGAACGCGTCGCCAGCGCCTCGCAGAAGGACGCGTCAGCGTCCGAAGCCGCTCCGCGGAGTCGATGATCGAGGTGCGCCAAGCCGACCACGTCGAACCGGCCCCGCTGCGCCAGACCGGCGAGTAGGTACCACAGCGCGACCGAATCGCCACCACCTGACACCGCCACCAGCACCCGGGCCCCACCCGGGATCAGGGCGTTGCGGCTGACGAAGGCGAGCACGCGGGTGGCTAGTGCGTCCATTGGAAACACGAGGGGCACGGCGCACACAGCGGCGCCCCAAATGGAACCGTATAGCGGCGGCATGACGCCGTCACACTCGACGGTCCCGCTGCATCAAGCCTGGCGCACGCTTGAAGAGTGAGACACCAGCGGGTCGTGGTCGGTGGTGCGTACGGACCCCGATCACGCCCGCGGTGAGGTAATGGTGCCGGTGCAGGGACTTGAACCCCGGACAACGCGGATATGAGCCGCGTGCTCTAACCAGCTGAGCTACACCGGCGTAGTAGCGGTGCGTTTCCACAAGAAACGCCTGCCGAACCGCTGCGGTCGAGCAACGGCCCCGGCGCCGCCGAACGACGGACACCGAGCCATTGTATCAACTCTGAGGCTTCGAATCAGACAGGTGGGAATCACCTCACAGGAGCAGCATGGCGTCGCCATAGCTGTAGAACCGATACCCTCGCTGCACCGCCTGGGCATACGCGCCGAGCACACGCCCCCGCCCACCAAGCGCGCTCACGAGCATGAGCAGCGATGAACGCGGCAAATGGAAGTTGGTCAAGAGCCCCCCGACCGCCTGAAACGGCACGCCAGGGTAGAGGAACAAATCGCTGACGCCGGCACCTGGTTGCAGTCGACCGCCCCCAACCCGAACTGCCGTTTCCAAAGCCCGGGTTGTGGTGGTCCCAACCGCGACCACCCGCCTACCGCTGTCGAGTGCGCGATTGACCGCAGTGGCCGTCTCCGGCCGGACGTCATACGACTCCGGATCGACGCGATGTTCCTCGACACGCTCAACGCGAATCGGCTTGAACGTGCCATACCCGACATGCAGCGTCACACGGGCGACCTCGATGCCTCGGTCCGCACATCGCTGGAGGAGCGCGTCGGTCAGATGCAGGCCCGCTGTCGGCGCCGCCACTGAGCCCCGCACGGACGCGTACACGGTCTGATATCGCTCCCGATCCACGGGAAGATCAGACCGACGTATATAGGGCGGCAATGGCACGTGACCGAGTACATCGACCAGGTCGTCAACGGTCTCGTCGCCCTCGACCCACAGGCGGATCGTCCGCCGGCCAAAGGTCCCCCGCGCGACCACTTCGCCGTGCAGTCGGCGACCCTCGTGCTCGAAGAGCACTCGCGCACCCACCCGAAGTTTCTGGCCCGGATGCATCAGCGCATCCCAGCGCGAGTCGCCGAGCTGGGTCAGCAGCAGGCACTCGACCGCACCCCCGGTTGGCACTCGGTGCCCCAGGAGCCGGGCCGGGAAGACCCGGGTCTCGTTGATGACGAGGAGATCGTGCGGTTCGAGAAGATCAGGAAGATCGGCGATTCGCCAGTCGGCACACGCCTCAGTCTCCCGGTGTACCAACAGCAGCCGCGCCGACTCGCGGTCCTCAGTCGGCGTCTGCGCGATCCGCTCCGCTGGCAGGTCGAAATCGAAGTCTGAAACGAGCATCGGGGAATCGCACGGCAAGACCGGCATCGTGTTTCGTGCAATCGTACGGCTAGAGCCGTCCCCACATTGGTGGCCACCAGTCGTGGCGCAGGCCTTCAGGCCTGCCATCGCGGGGACTAGTACGCCCAGCGCACCAGCATCGCGCCGACGGTGAACCCCGCCCCGACTGAGGCCAACAGCACGAGATCGCCCTTCTTCAGCCGTTCGTCGGCCAGAGCGTCTGCCAACGCCAGGGGAATGGTCGCGCCGGTGGTATTGCCAAAACGGTCGATATTGATGACCACTTTCTCTTCCGGCAGATCGAGCTGGCCTGCCGCCGCCATGATGATCCGCCGGTTGGCTTGGTGCGACACGAAGAGGTCGACATCGGCGGCGCGCAGCCCGTTGCGATCCAGAATCCGACGACAGATCTCGCTCGTCTTTCGGACGGCGAACTTGAACACGGCCGCACCATCCTGATGGACGTAGTGCAGTCGTTGGTCGACGGTCTCGTGGCTCGCGGGGAGCCGACTGCCACCGGCTGGCATGCGGAGCGCCGGGCCGCCGCTGCCATCAACCTCATGGGCGAAATCAAGAATACGAAGCTCTGGATCCACGGCGGGTGACACGACGACGGCGCCGGCCCCGTCACCGAAGATCACACATGTCGTACGGTCCTGGTAGTCAATGATCCGCGACATGACGTCGGCCCCAATGGCCAGCGCGTGCTCATGCGCTCCAGTGGCCACCATCTGCATGGCCGTGGTCACGGCATAGGTGAACCCTGAACAGGCGGCACCGAGGTCGAACCCCCACGCGTGGGTGGCGCCGATCCGGTCTTGGACCAAGCAGGCGGTACTGGGGAAGAACGTATCGGGAGTGGTGGTCCCCACCACGAGGAACCCGATATCACGCGCCGTCACGCCCGCCCCATCAATGGCGCGGCGCGCCGCCTCGACCGCCAGGTCAGACGTCGCTACGTCGGCTTCGGCGATGTGGCGCTCGCGGATACCGGTGCGTTTCAGAATCCACTCGTTCGAGGTGTCGACCATCTGCTCGAGCTGGCTGTTGGTCAGCACCCGCGGAGGCACATAGGTCCCCAACGAAGAGACCTGCACAGCTCTGAGCACCCGACCTGGATCACCGGCGCGTATCGTGTCGTTCATCTCGTCCGTCGTGTCCTTCCAGCCGTTGTTCCAACCCCACCGGCCGCCTCCGGGCACCCAACTACCAGAGTCGGCGTTCCCGGTCCGGCAGCGTCAAGCCAAAGTAATCGTAGGCGCGTGGCGTCGCCACTCGGCCACGGTGTGTTCGGTCGAGGAATCCCGCTTGGATCAGGAACGGCTCGTAGATGTCCTCGATCGCCTCTTTCTCTTCGCCGATGGCGGCCGCCACGCTATTCAGTCCGACGGGTCCGCCCCCGAACTTGTCGATGATGGTGCGTAAGAGCCGGCGATCCGCCGCGTCAAAGCCGTTCGGGTCTATTTCGAGCAGCTCCAGCGCCTTCAGGCACACCTCGTGTGTGATCGTGCCATCGGCCCGCACCTGCGCGTAGTCGCGAACACGACGCAGCAGCCGGTTGGCCACGCGCGGTGTCCCGCGGGAGCGACGGGCGATCTCCTCGGTCGCGTCATGATCAATCGGCACGTCGAAAATCCCAGCGGACCGCCGAACGATCTCCTGCAGGTCGATGGTCCGGTAGTACTCCAAGCGATGCACGATGCCGAAGCGCGCCCGCAGCGGTGCGGTGAGGAGACCGGCGCGGGTGGTGGCCCCAATCAACGTGAATGGCTGCAACGGGACTTTGACCGATCGCGCGCCCGGACCCTGCCCAATCACGATATCGAGCTCGTGGTCTTCCATCGCCGGATAGAGGATCTCCTCGATGACGGGACTCAAGCGATG
>SXOW01000156.1 GCA_005778315.1 Acidobacteriota bacterium | reverse complement strand
GGGCGAGGGCGGCGCCTACCTTGCGGCCGAGCGTGTAGTAGGGATGGTCCGGCTTGAACCGGGCCGATCCGAACACGGTGACACAGGGACCGACGAAATGCAGGCTTCGGAAACCGGCGATGAAGTCGCGGACGGATCGCAGTACCAACCAGAGGTCTCGAATCCGGCTCTGTGGTCCCTCGAGGAGAATACGGTCGGCGCGGTCAGCCGGGTCCTCGACCGCATCTTCTATCGTCTCGGACATCGAATCTTCATCTCCTGCCGCAGCCTGGTCCAGGCGCGACCACGCGCGCCGGCGTTCGTCGTCACGGCGACACGCGACATGCAAGCGTACAAGCCCCAGACCCGCCTTGGCTAGCTGGCCGGACGCTGTGGAGGGATCGCCAAGCCGGTGTCAGCACGGCGCGTGACCCGGGGACGATGGTATCGTTTCGGGCATGACCGGGCGCGCGCGCTGTCTTGGCGGTCTGGCGTGGTGTCTGGCGGTCGCGTCGCCGGTGGCGGCCGAGGCTCAGACCGCCAGTATTGTCGGCGCGGTGGCCGACGCCGGGAATCATGTGCTGCCCGGCGTGACCGTGACGTTGGCTGGGGTGGACCTTCCCGGGGCCGACGCTGAGCCGGTCACGGAGGTCGCCGCCGACCCGGTCCTCGCCTCCGTCGTGTCGGACGGTGCCGGTGCGTTCGCATTCGACGCTTTGTCGGCCGGCGGCTACGTCGTGACGGCAGACTTGCCTGGATACGCTTCTGGGCTCGCCGGGCCGGTCGAGGTGGTGGATGGGCAGATCCTTGCCGTCCGGCTTGTGCTGCAGGTGGCGCCGATCTCCGAGGTGGTCACCGTCGATGCCACCACCGGCGCTGGGCAACCGCTCGAAAAGGACGAGTTCCAGACGGAGTTCCTGCAGATCTTCCAGCTGCCGACCGATCGTTTTCAGGATGCCTTGCCGCTGTTGCCGGGGGTCGTGCGCGACCCACGCGGGCGGCTCAGCTTCAACGGAACGCGCGCCAGTCAGAGCACGTTGCTCGTCAACGGGGCGAACGCCACCGATCCCGTGACCGGACAGTTCGCGTTCGAGTTGCCCTTGAGCGTCGTGGATACGGTCGAGGTGCACTCGGTTCCCTACTCCGCGGAATTCGGGCGCGTGTCTGGCGCCGTGACTGAGGTCCGGACCCGTGCCGGGGATGACCACTGGGACTTCAGCGTTGGCAGCTTGCTTCCGAAACCACGGTTCCGTGGCGGGGCGCTGATGGGGATCAATACGGCGACACCGCGCGGCCAGGTCAGCGGTCCGCTCAAGCCGGGCAAGGTCTGGATCTCGCAGGCGTTCCAATATCGATTCGTGCGCTCTGAGGTCAAAGAGAATATCCCCGATGAAACCGAGGAGATCGTCGAGGGGTTCGACCTGTTTACCCAGGTCGACCTCAAATTGAGCGACCGTCATTCCATGAGCGGGACGGTGTCGATCTTTCCGTCACAGGTGGACAACCTCGGGATCAGCTCGATCGACTACGGCGAGGCGACGCCGGAGGCCACGTTCGGCGGCTGGAACGTGGCGCTCGTCGACGAACTGTCCGCCGGCGCCAGGACGTTGTGGCAGACACGCATGGCGCTCAGGGGGTTCGATGTGGCGGTGCGCCCCGAGGGGCTCGGACCGACCCAACTCACACCTGATGGGCTGCGTGGCAACTACTTCAACGAGATCGATCGCACCAGCACCCAGCTCGAACTGGGCGTGGCGCGGCTGCAGAGCTGGGACTGGCGCGGGCAGCTGCATGTCGTGAAGGTGGGTGCGCAGGTGTTCGCGACCTCCTTCGAGGGCTTCGACCGGAGCGGCCCCATCGAAGTCCGCGGAGGCGACGGACGCCTGCTGAAGCGCATCACATTTCGTGGTCCGGGTGACATCGAGGCGTCGGATGTGATGACGTCGGGCTACCTCCAGGACCATTGGCAGGTGAGTCCGCGTCTCGCGCTGGACCTGGGACTGCGATACGACAACAGCTCGATGATCGCGGAGGGTCACCTCTCACCCCGCACGGCGTTCTCGCTGGCACTGGACCAAACCGGTCGGACGCTCATCAAGGGCGGCTGGGGGTTGTTCTTCGACCAGATTTTCTTGCAGGTCGACGCGTTCGAGCGTTTTCAGCAACGCGTCGAGCAGGACTACGACCCCACTGGCGCCGCCCTGGGGGTTCCGCTGGTGTTCGAGAACCGGATCGCGTCGGAAGGCTTTGAGGAGCCGACGAGTCAGGTCTGGAACCTCGAGTTCGACCGTCAGCTGACCGAGTCGTTGCTGCTCAGGGTGAACTATCGAGAGAATCGCGCCCGGGATCGGCTGCTGGTGCACCGCGTGGCCGATCCTGCCGCGTCCGCGCTGGTGCTGTCGTCCACTGGGCGCCTGAACAGCCGGGAGTTCGATGCCACCGTTCGCTGGACGCTGTTGGACGACCGGGGCGATCTCTATGCGTCTTACTCGAAGATGCGTGCGGAGGGGGATCTGAATGACTTCGGTGAGATCTACGACACCCGGCGTGATCCGATGGTCCTGGACAACCAGCGGTCGTTCCAGCCATTTGAGGTCCCCAATCGATTGCTCGCGTGGGGTGTGGTCCAGTTGCCGCGCGGAATCACGCTCACCCCTGGGGTTGAGTGGCGAAGCGGGTTTCCCTACACGATCTTCGCTGAGGACTACACCGTGCTGGGCGCCCGGAACACGGCAGACTATCCCGCGTTCTTTTCCGCAGACTTGGCCGTGACGACACGTATCGAGATCGCTGGCCGACGGGCCGACGTCGGGGTCCAGTTCTACAACCTGACGAGTCACGACAACCCTCGCGACGTGCTGGCGAATGTCGCTAGTTCCGGTTTCGGTTCATTCAGGAACAGCACCGGGAGCACCGTCGCCCTCCGGCTCGACCTCGGATTGTGAGTGGCCGCCCGACCGAGCAAGTCCTGAGTGATGCGGGGTGGTGCGTTCGCGGCCGGACCGGTCGTCGTGTGCAGCGGGATTGTCGCCACGCGCGACGAGCCATTCTTCGATGGCGTGGTTGACCAGATCGGGCGCCTCTTGCTGGGCCCAATGCGAGACGCCCGGCAGGGAGCGCACGGTGAGGTCAACCACGAGCTGGTCGGTGCCAACCGTCAGCTCCTTGCCCAGCGCCGTGTCAGCCTCGCCCCACACAAGTAGCGTCGGCACGGACACCGGGCGGCTCAGCCCAGGCTGGGGCACGTGCGGGAAACGTCGATTCGCCCGGTAGTAGTTGACCATGGCCAGGAGCGCTCCCGGTTCGAGAGCCTGCCGGCGATAGACATCCAAGACGCTGTCCGGGAACTGGGACCGGTCCGCCGCCATGTTCAAGAACG
>SXOW01000155.1 GCA_005778315.1 Acidobacteriota bacterium | reverse complement strand
CGGATTAGCGTCTGCCCTCGGTCACTGGAGCGGCCAGGCGGTGGCCCAGTCGGATCATTGGCCGCTCAACGACGTAGTAGCTCACCGCAGACAGCGCGAATACGAAGACGACATTCAGGGGGAACGTCTGGCTCAGCCCAAACGGCGGTGGCTCTGCCACCGCCGCACCGACCAGAAACAGCTGCTGCCACAGATACAAGGAGTACGACAACCGGCCGATCCAGCGCAGAGGCGCTAATTCCAGGACGAGACTCAGCCGACTCGTCGGTCTCAGCACCGTGCCGACGATAAGCACGGGGATCAGGACCGACTGCCACACCAAAGCGAGCGGCGGCTGGCCCACCAGGCAGGCCAGCAGTGCGAAGCAAGTGGCGGTCCAAACCGGTCCGGTCACATGACGGGTGAGGAACGCGCGCCAGTGAGGCCGCGCCACCACCAATGCGAACCATGCACCCCAGAGGAGCGCGTCGAGCCTGATATCGGTTCTACCGTAGAAACCGACGCCGGCAATGACCTGGGTCCCGAGTTGGAGACGGAACTCCAGCAGGCGCCAGAGCCCGATGGCCAGACTCATCACGACGACGCCCCAGCGTGCGCGCCTGATGCCCCACAGCGCAAGCAAACTGGGCCAGATCAGGTAGAAGTGTTCTTCAATCGCGAGGCTCCAGAGATGACCTGTGTACCAGCCCGCCGCCCCGTCCACCGGGTAGTAGTTTCGCACGAACAACGCAGACGACCAGAGTTCGCCGCCGGTCACCGTCAGGAGTCCGGCGCCAGCCAGCACCAGCACGGTAATCAGATAGGCAAAACACGGGGGCAAGATGCGGAAGAAGCGCCGGATGTAGAACCCCACGAGATCGATGCGGCCACGGGCTCCAATCTCCTCAATCAGGCGTGAACAGATCAAGAATCCGCTGATCCCGAAGAACACGTCCACACCCTTGGCGCCGTAGCGGGTCAACGCGTAGAGCCACTCATGCGCGAGCGGCCCCCCCGACGTGAACAGGGGGTCGCCCCCATGCGCGACCATGACGCCGACAATCGCGATGGCTCGCCACCCGTCAAGGGTCGGGAGATACCCACCGGGAGCCGGCCGTGGCGGCATCGTGGTCATGACTCGTCGATCAGCCGGCGGTAGAGCTCGACCGTCCGGCGTCCCAGATCTTTCCAGGTGAACCGCGCCTTGAGCCGCGCGGTCTCTGCACCGGAGACGCGCTCGCCGGTGCGAACGATCCGCTCGACGACGTCAACCGCAGAGTCGACGTCGCAGGGATCCACGAAATGCGCACCCTCCCCCAAGAGCTCGCGACTGGCCCCGTGGTGACTGACCACGGCGGGGGTCCCGTGAGCGTTCGCCTCGAGGGCCGGCAAGCCGAAACTCTCGCGCCAGGAGAGTGAGATGAAGCACGCAGCGCCGCTGTAGAGTGCGCGCAGCTCGGAGCCGACATCAACGAGCGACACGACGTCGTGTCCATGCGCGAGTCCGTGTTCCGACAGGCTGCGCGCGAAGGTCTCCGGCATTCCACCGGTGCCAACCAGCACCAGTTGGAGGCCTGGCCGCAGAGCCCTGAGGCGGGCAAAGACCTGCAATACGCCGGCGACGTTCTTGTGCGGCTCGAATCCACCGACGAACAGCAGATACGGCGGGCGGACCCCGAGGCGCCGCGCGGCCTCCGCCGCTGCCCGATCGTCGATCGGTTCCAGAAGCTCGATCGGGATGCCAAGAGGCGTCACGGTCACCCGTGAGGCGGGGACACCAAGAAACCGGACGACTTCCTGCTCGCAGAACCGCGACGGGGTGATGATGTGATTCGCGCGCCTGACCTGCCACCGCTGATACCGGTTGGGCAGCGACCACTCGTCCGGGGCAAAGTCGTAGCCCAGGTATCGAGAGACGGGACCGTCGAGTGCGCCCGTGCGGACCAACTCATGGTAGCTGTGCGACGTCACGCTGTGGATCGTCAAGACCGTGGGCACGTCGCAGACCAGCGGGACGCCGTGCTCACACGGTGCGTGGTACAGGTCACATCCAAGGCGCACGACCGCCTGCGGCAGCGCCCACTGTTCCCACACCAGACCGGACGGCGCCGCGACCGGCTCGACCGTGACGCTGAGATCCGCGAGGTGCTCTGGGCGCGGAGGCCGAGACCGCTGGTGCACCAGCACGACATCGACGCCGCGGGTATTGAGGTCACCGATCAGACCGAGGGTATAGCGGTCCCACCCACGGAGCCCCGGCGACGCAAGAGAACGGCCGTCGATGGCGACTCTCACCGCGCGCTCCAGCTTGAGCCTGGCGGCGCCGCGCGTGGCAGCCTCCACAGCCTACGGGACACGCCGCGCACCCCGCTCGTGGAGCCACCGATAGAACTCCTTATAGGCTGGAGCCACACCGGCTGTGGTGTATCGCTCTACTCGTTTCAAGCCAAGACCTGCCAGCTCCCGTCGGCGGGTCCCATCTTGCAGCAACGCCTCGACGCTCGCCACCCAACCGGCCAGGTCGTCCTCCCGAACCACCAGGCCAGCCCCTCCGACGACGAACGGTATCTCCCCGGAGTCACTCGCGACCACGGGCACACCAGCGGCAAACGCCTCAATCGTCATGCGCCCCAACTGTTCGCGCCAGTTCGCCCGCGTCTGGCTCGGCGCCAGCAGCATGTCGCAGGCCGGCAACACATCCGGGACTTCGTCGTGGCGGAGCAGCTTGACGGCAACGCGGTCGCTGATGCCCAACGCGTCCGCCAACGCCTCGAACCGACTGTGATACGGTCCGCTTCCTATCAAGAGCAGGCTCCACGGCGCAGCGGGGTCAAGTCGCCGGAGCAGTTCTAGCAGCACCTCGCACCCTTTCGCTTCAGTCAACCGGCCGATGAAGCCGATCAGTGGGCGATGTAGCCCGAGCCGCGCCGCCACCCGATCCTTCGCCGCGTCATCGAAGGGGCGAAAGCGCGTCGCGTCGACGGCGAGGGTAAGCACTCGCCCTGTCTCCTCCGGGAGCCCCTTTCTGACCATCTCCTCGAAGACCAGGCTCGCGCACGCGGCCCAGGCCGTGGACCAGCGCCAAACCGCACGTTCGAAATACCGAAATGGCGGCGGATACCGTTTGACGATGTTCTGGTTCGTGTGAAAGCAAAACGGGAGACCCCGTCGATGCACGGCTTCCGAAATCTGAAAACCGGCGAAGACGTAGGGTTCCTCCCAGATATGGACCACATCGAACGGGCCGTCCCTCAGGAGCCGCGAGACCTGGAACGGGTTGAAGAAAAAGAGATAAATCCACTTGGTCAGGTAGGCGTCCACCTCCACCACCCTGAGCGGGGAGCCGTTTGGCTCCGGCTCGAACTCAATCGTCCGAAGCTCGTCCCGCATCAAGCGCGGCGCCACAACGGTGACGTCGAAGTCTGGGTCGTGGGCGATGTGACGCAGCGTCGCGCGATTCGCTCTCACCACGTAAGGCTGTGTCAATAAACAAGATTTACATATGTGGGCGCGGTCGAATGAGGTAGTTCCACTCGCCGTGGAAGGCCTGCGGCCGGAGATTCACCAGCGCCATTTCCTGGTCAGACACTTTACGACCGGCCGGGTACCGGTGCCTGTCGAGTCGACACCGTACCGTGAGGCCCTTGGCCGTGGTCGTGTTGGCAATCAACCGGACGATCGTCTCGTAGTCGCGCAGGGGTTCCCCTCGCCAGTTTGACGAGATGAACGAGAAGAGCCGGTGCTCGACCTTATTCCACTTGCTGGTGCCTGGCGGAAAGTGGCACACCATGATGGTCAGGCCCGCCGCATCCGCGAATCGCTGCAGCTCCAGCTTCCACTGGCGGAGCCGGTAGCCGTTACTGCCGCCACCGTCCGCGGTGATCAGGAGCCGCCGGGCGGCCGGATACAGCCGCTGGCCCTCGGCGCGCCACCACCCGCGAATGGACGCCACCGCAAACGCGCCCGTATCATGATCGGTCCCGACGTTCACGAAGCCGGTGTTGCGACCCAGGTCGTAAATGCCATACGGATACGCCCGCGGGACGGACGGCGCCGGGAAGTCGTGGACCTGCACCGTCGCCGGCGCCTTCGCTGGCCGCCACTGCCGCCCAGCATTCTGGTAATTCCCGAGGAGCTCCTTTTTCTTCGTATCGACCGAGATCACCGGCCGCTTGGCGACGAGCGCCCGGCGCACCTGCTCGTTGATGTACAGAAACTGCGCGTCGCGGTCCGGGTGATCGGTCCCCTCTTCGGTCTTCCGGTTCCCCTGCAGGCTGTACTCCATCTGCCGCAGCAACTGCGCGACCTTCTCATGGCTGATCGGATGGTGCTGGGCGAGTTCCGCGGCCAACATGCGCGTGCTCTTGCTCGTCCACCGCAGCGGGGATTCGGGGTCGCCACGGGCCAGTGGTTCGACCAGCGCTTCCAAGCGACTCAGCAAGTCGGGATCGCGGGCGATGAGTGCCGGACGCCCGCCCCCAGGCCGCCGAACCCGACCGGGCGGCAGCGGAGGCTCCTCAAGCTCCTGCAGGCCTTTCGTAATCGTGACGCGCGACAACCCGCAGGTTCGGCTGACAAGAGAGACCCCGCCATGGCCGAGCTGCCGAGCCTCACTCGCCGCAAACAATCGTCGCGCGCGTTCGTCCAGATGTGGCCACAACAACGCGACCTTCTGCTTCAGCGCGCGCGGCACTCGCACGCCTCGCAGTCTACTCCCGTAACACCTTAATGTAAATCTTGTTTATTGACGACTCCTAAGCGTGACCAACGCTCAACACGCGAAGAGGACGAGCCGGCCGGGCGAGGAGGTTCGGGGCCGCGACATCTGGCGCCGCCGCGCTACGGGTCTGTTGCTCCACCTGTCGATGACTCCGAATGTGGGCGGGGGTTCGATGCGCAGGTTCGCGGACAGCCAGCACTAATACCAGAGTGACCATTCGCGAGCAACCTGTCACCGGCTCCTCTGGACAGCTGAGGGTACCCTTCGTGAGCCCAGACGCGATTCCACACCGGGCCCGGCTTGTCCGCGCGAGGGCGGATCTTGACGCCGCAGTCGGCTCCTGGCATTCTCGGCTCGCAACGTCGCCTCGCACGAGGATTGAGCCCACCCCGACCATTCTCAATGAAACCCCTTCGCATCGTGCTGGTCATGCCCCAGGCGCCGCTCCCGTTCGGCGGGGCAGCGGCTCGGTGGCACTACGTGCTGTTGCGAGGGCTGGTCGCCCGAGGCCACCGTGTTACCGCGTTCGCCTCCTGTGGGGCCGAAGACGTCGAGGCCTGTCGGTCGTTGTTCGATGCCGACCACGGTCTGAGGCTGTTTCGACGCGAGCCTCTCTCGGGGCTGAGGCCCAGGCTGGCGGCCATGGGGCGTCCGGGGTCGTACCTGTTCTCCCCGGCGTTCCGCGAAAGCCTGGCACGCGACCTCCTTTCGGGTGTCGACGTGCTGCATCTCGAAGAGCTCTGGAGCGGTTGGGTGGGCATTGGCGCGAAGTGCCGCACGGTGCTCAATATCCACAGTCTGTACGCGCTCGACCTGAGGACACCGGGAGCGAGATCGCTCACGGCTTGGCGGCTAGCGCACGCGGAGCGCCGAATTCTGCGGCGCTACTCGACGCTCACCGCCCTGACGCCGCGCCTGACCGAGCAGGTGCGACGCGTCAATCCGAGCGCTCGGGTCACAACGGTCCCCCTGGGGCTGGCCCTGGACAGCTACACATTCGTTCCACCGTTCCGGCGTGCGTGCCCGACGGTCGGTCTGATCGGCAGTTTCTCCTGGGCACCAACGTTTTCGGCGGCGATACGCCTGATGGACTGCCTCTGGCCGAGTATCCGCCGGCAAGTGCCAAACGCCAAGCTGCAGCTTGTCGGGCGGGAGGCCAACCGGCTGCTCGCCGGGCGCGCGGCCGTGTCAGACGTGTCGGTGCACGACACGGTGCCCGACATTGTTCCGTTCTTTCGTGACCTCGACGTGTTGGTCTACGCGCCGACCGACGCGAGCGGAGTCAAGATAAAGGTCCTGGAGGCGATGGCGTTCGGCGTGCCAGTGGTGAGCAATGCAGAGGGAATCGAGGGCATTCCCGCGGAGGACGGGGTGCATCTTGGACTCGCCGAGGACGACGCCGGACTGGTGGAGCGTACCGTCAGACTGCTGCTGGACGTTGGGGAGCGCACCAGGTTGGCAAGCGCGGCGCGCCGGCTTGTTGAGGAACGCTGCTCGGAGGAGATAGCCCTGGACGCTACCGAAGCCCACTACCGCACGCAGATGGCGCCGGACCGGCTGCCTGTCTAGACGGCGCCAATTGCATGCGAACGCAGCGATCGATCGCCAGTTACGGGTCGGCCCTAGGACTGAGCGTCCTGACCGTACTGCTAGCCCTCTTCACCACTCCGGTGCGACTGCGCTGGCTCGGGACGGACGCGATGGGGCTGTATCGCGTGCTCTTGGATGCGCTCGGCTACCTGACCCTGCTGGACTGGGGAATCGCGGCCGCACTCGCGTCCTTGTTTGCGACCCACTTAGCCCATGGGAACGCAGCCGACGTACGCGGGTTGCTCCGACTGGGGCTGCTATCGCTCGCGAAATCGACCGGACTCAAGATCGTCGTCGGTGCTGGTCTGTGCGTCTGGCTCGGCCTGACATTGGAGGTACCACCGGAGCTGCGAGCCGACTTCGCAGTCGCGTGCGTCGTCGGCGTCGCCTCGGCGATGTTCACTCCCGCGAATGCCTTCCGATCCCTGCTGGAGGGAAGCCAGCGTGGCTACGTCGTGCAAATCGTCCTGGCTGTGCAGACCACGGTGACCACCGCGCTGTCGGTATGGTTTGCCGTACTCGGCTGGGGGGTCACCGGTCAGGTCGGCGCGCTCGCGTGCGGGGTTGGGGTCGGTCAGGCGCTGGTGGTGGCGACCAGTTTGCGGCGGTTCCCCGGTGCGCTGGAGCGACCGGTCGCCGCCACGGGGGCCGACGAGGGCCACCGCGCCGCCCTGCGGAGGCTCAATGGCCCCGCATTCGTCGTGGAGCTCACCGGCACGATCGCCATCCTCTCTGACAACATCATTGTGGCGCTGTTCGTGAGTCCAGCCCTGGTGACGGCGTTCTTTTTGACCCAGCGTCTGGCCTCAGTCGCTCAAGCGCAGCTCCAGGCGCTAGGAAGCGCGAGTTGGGCCGGTCTCGCGGAGGTCTACGAGACAGGCGATCTCGAACTGTTCAACCAGAGAGCGCTGGAGCTCACGAGGCTCGTGGCCATCGCCTCGTGCGCCTTGTTGATCCCGACCGCCGTCTTCAATCGCGGGTTCATGACGCTGTGGGTCGGGGCCGCGCTGTACGGTGGAACGGCGGTAACCGTGGCGGCCGCGCTAGTGGCTTTTTGTCAAGCGGTCATTTCACTCTGGGGCTTTCTCTTCTATGCGGCGGGGCTCCTGCCCCAGATCCAGCGAATCTCCGTCGCCACCGTCGCCGTGAACCTGATAGCGAGCGTCACGTTGGCGCGTACGTTCGGCATGGTTGGCCCGCTCCTGGGAACACTGTTGGGCTTCGGGACCGTGAGTTTCTGGGCACTGCCGCGGCTGATGCGGCAGACGTTCGGTCTGTCGCCGGCAAGCCTTGCGAGCGCGCTGGCACGGCCGATCATCCTCGGCGTCCTGGTGACGATTGGCGCCGTCTGGATGAACCGCCTGCAGTTGTCACAATCATGGGTCGGTTGGCTGCTGAGTATGGGAGTGACTTCGTCGGGATATCTTGCGCTGGCGTGGGGGGTCGTGCTGAGTCACCAAGAGCGCCAGGCTTGGCGCCAGCGGGTTGCCACCGCGCTCCCTTGGGGTGCCCGGTGACTGGATTCGGGGCGGGCGCGGGTTCGCAGGCTCGCGTCAGAGACCCCCGCGACAGCGAGTGTCCGACTCGCGATTGGCGCGACGGGTGCTGACCAGGGTGCTCTTGCGGACGTGGGCCAAGACCGGGCTGGCGCCTGCGTGGCTGTACGCCTTTCTGGACTCCTACGGCGGCACGCTGGCGAGGGCCCCCGTGATCAGGGTGCTCACCAACGGCGTGCGGATGCGCCTGGATCTCAGCGATCATCTCCAGCGCCAGATCTACGTGTTCGGCGCCTACGAGCCGCACGAACTATCGCTCTTTCTGGGATTGCTGCAACCGGGCGACACCGTGGTGGATGCTGGTGCCAACGTTGGATTCTATTCGCTGATGGTGGCGGCACGGGTAGAGCAGCACGGCCGGGTGTTTTCGTTCGAGCCCGTGCCTGACACCTACGCCAGGCTCTGCGAAAATCTGGCGCTCAACCGCCTGCCTCAGGTGTCGCCAATCAACTGCGCGCTCTGGAACACACGCGAGACCCTGACCTTCGCACTGGGGAGCGAGAACAGACATAACCGAGGGGGCTATTCGGTGGCGCCGAGTGAGCGGAGTATCGACACCGTGCGCGGGACGGGGATTCGGCTGGACGACTTCCTCTCTGAAGCCGGCGTGGATCGGGTCGACGCGATCAAGATGGATGTGGAAGGGGCCGAGCGGTTTGCACTGGACGGCGGGCGACACTGTCTGGAACGAGACCGTCCGGTTGTGCTGTTGGAGGTCTGCAGGGCGACGTGCGAGCGGGCGGGCTATCAGACAGGCCGGCTCTGGGACATCTTTTCCAGGCTCGACTACCGCGCCTACCTCGTCGGCGAATCTTTCGCGGCGAGCGGCTGGATCGACGATTTCTCGAACATCGAGCAGCGCAACGTCCTTCTCGTTCGCGCGGAGGCGAGTGGCGCTATCGGCGTGTGGCACGAGAAAGCGCACCGTCGGGCGTTCGCCTAGGGGAGCGGAGGCGGTTCAGTCATGCTGCTTGCGGACCGGCTCATCGGTCAGCTGTCGAGAAAAACGTCGTCGACCTCTTTCATTCCTGAGCTCGACGGACTCCGATTCGTCGCGATCGCGATGGTGGTCGCGCACCACTTGTCCAGCTATTTTCAGGTGTACGGGGCGTACGCCGCGGGTGACGCGCAAACGTCCCACCAGTATCTGTTTGATTTCGGTGCACGGGGCGTCGACCTGTTCTTCGCGCTGAGTGGGTTCATCCTGGCCGTACCGTTCGCTCGGCAGGCTCTGGAGCTAGGCAGGACTCAGCCACTGCGGGCGTATTTCCTCCGCCGGCTGACGCGGCTTGAGCCGCCGCTCTTGTTTCACCTTGTGGTCCTGGCGCTGGTGCATCTTGCAGTGACGGACGTCTCAGCTGAGCAGGTCGGTCGTGGCTTCCTGGGGCACATGTTCTACGCGTCGCGGGTACTGGAGACCTACCGCTTGAACGTGGTGTTGTGGTCTCTGGAAGTCGAGGCCCAGTTCTACGTGCTCGCGCCGGTGCTCGCCCTGGTATACAAGCTCCATGGGAGGGGCCTTCGGGCCGCTGTGTTTCTGGGCTTGGGGATCGGGCTGCACGTGGGGGCACCGTACGTGTTCGGCAACGCCGACAACTTCTTCACGTACGCGCTGTATTTCACTGTCGGCATGATGGTGGCAGACTTCTACGTGACCACCGGCGGCGCGATGTCACGAGCTGGCCGGAACTGGGTCGACTGGGCGGTGTTGGGCCTCCTGCCCGTGTCGCTGATCGTGAGCAACCGAGAATGGCATCCGGAGTTGGTCCTTCCGCTACATGCCGGAATGGCGCTGCTGGCCGCACTGAGTGGCGGGCGGGCGGCCGCACGGCTTCGTAACCCGGCGCTCGTGACCATCGGCGGGATGTGCTACACGATCTACATGTATCACTACCTCATGATCTCGGTCGTGGGGCGGGCCACCGCGAACTGGTTTCCGGGGTGGCCGTATCCGGCGTTCTTCCTGGCCCAGTTGGGGACGCACGCGCTCGTGATCGTCACCGCGTCCGCGGTGCTGTTTCGATTCATGGAGAGGCCGTTCATGGCGGTCTCGGCCGACAGCGTCTTGCGACGGCTCCGCGGGATCACACCGATGGCGGAATGAGGTGCGGCCAGCCCTCGAGCGGCGGTCACGTGCGCGCCTTGTTGAACTCGCGCTGAGCCCCCTACCTCATCTGCATGATCGCATCAGTTCGGAAGATGGGGATTCGCCCAAACAGACCATTTGCCCGATCGAGTCTCGTCCCAGTTTCGGGCGATGTACGCATTCGGAACTGCGCCGCGCGCGATCACTAGATAGGTCACGTTGTAGCGGGCGAGCGCGGCGGCCACGTTCGTCTCCGCCCAGCGGAACTTCGTCAGGCGGGCTTGCAGCAGCTCGCGCTCGAGGCGCGGGTCGCGCGCCCACGGTCCCCACACGTTGCTCTCGAGCAGCTGCGTCTGAGCCGCCCGAAACGAGCGTTCGTCGTCCCCGGACATCACCGCGTTCAGGGCGAGTCGTTCCGACCACTGTTCGTCGTCGACCGCCTCGCTGAACACGACGGTCCAGCCTACGAGCGGGCGCTGATTCTCCAGCACGGCGGCGAGCCGGAGGTAGGCAGCATCACCGGCCATCACGGCGAGGGACACTTTCGGGACAGGGTGCTCGGCCTGAGTGTGGTTGAATGCCGCAATCTCTGAATTGATCTGGACGGACTCCCGGGACGCGGTCGACTCGCGGACGCGCAAGTAGAAGCCGCTGGTCAGTTGAACGACGGCGAGCCCGATGAGGATGACCGCGGGCGTACGTGTGCCGAGTCGACGGCACGCGGCTCGATACAGGTCCAGGCCCCCGAGAACAAGGACGGCCGAGCACAGAGGGCCCCAGAAGTAGGAGTAGTGGAAGTTCTCGATCTGTAGTCCCGAAACAAGTTGATGGTTGAGCAGGAGGAGGCCCGCGCCGACATGGACGACGAGGAAACGGAGGCGCGGTTGTCGCGTGAGCGCGTATACGGTCGCGACGAGAGCCAGCAGCGGGCCGGCCTTGGGAATAAGGAGCTCCTGAAAATGTCCTATCTCGACGAACTTGTCAGTGCGGGCCAACCAGTCTGCACTCCAGTTTGCTCGGAAGAGGTAAGCCGCGATCACGGCGGGCGCGCCGAGAATGCACCCGATCGCGCCGGTTGTCACGAAGACGGCGCGGTCCCGGGGAAAGAACGCCGCGCAGGCTAGTAGGCTGAGGCCGGCCGCTGTCCAATAATACAGATAGACATAGAACAACATCCCGAAAGCGGTGCCGGCGAGCGCGATGGCCGCGCGACCCCTGTCGTCGAGCGCCCGCAGCAGCGCCCAGCTGTAGGCAATCAGGAAGCCGAGGCTCAGGCCGGGGGTCATAATGCGCCACTGCGGCATGAGGTTGGGTTTGGTAGCCAACAGGTGCTCCGCCCCACCGGAGAGCAGATCGGCGGTGATGAGCAGCTGCCTCAGGATGAGCCGCCCAGTGAGCAATTCGCTGTCGGCCATCAGGAGGATGGTCGCGGCGCAGGCCAGCCAGCCCGATCGAGTCCAGTAGTGGAACAGCAGGAACCAGCCCAGGCTGACGGTGAGCCCAGCGATGGCCCGCCAGATGACACTGACGGAGAGTGGGCCAGACCGGAGGGACCGAGCCATGACGGTAGCTGGTGCGAGCTGGCTCCAGGGGTATACGGTCGGGGCCGGGTCTGGCGACACCGGGTCCAAGAGTTCGAAGCCTTCGCCGTGATAGAGCCTGGCGGAGACGGGGAGGTAGAGACTCAGTTCGTCGCTATCGGCCACCCAGTGGGAGGAGCCGGTCTTCGCGTAGGCGACGAGGTGGGGGAGAGCTGACAGCAGGAGTCCGAGAGTCACCGCCACGAGGAGTGGGAGCCGGATGCTCCGTGCACCGGTCGGTCCCGTCACCGTGGATGCAGACCAAGGGTCACCGCTCGGCGGTTCGCCTGGCTTCTTGGCCATGGGCGGAGTGTAGCAGGGCCAGTCTGGCGAGACCACGGCACCGCGGGCGCGGCGTGGAGGCGCCATTGCGGTAGCGTCGAGGCTCCGGCATAGCACGATGCCGGGCGGTCGCGCGTACAAAGCAAAGGCCCGAGTCTGGTATCAGACTCGAGCCTTTGGAAAAAATCCCGGCAGTGACCTACTCTCCCACACGGTTGCCCGTGCAGTACCATCGGCGGTAGAGGGCTTAACTGCCGTGTTCGGCATGGGAACGGGTGTGACCCCTCTCCTATCGCCACCGGGAAACCCTGCGGCCGAGCTGCGTGCTCGGCCCTATCTGTCAAAGAGCTACAAAAGGTGCCAGACCCCGGACATACGCCGAGCGTCCAGCCGACAACTGAATACCCTACAAACGGTAGTCTCGTCCTCCCACCACACTTACAGTGAAAGAAGAGTAAAGGCGAAGCCTCACGGCTGATTAGTACCAGTAAGCTCAGACCCTCACGGGCCTTACACATCTGGCCTATCACCTGGTAATCTTCCAGGAGCCTTCAGGAGCCGAAGCTCAGGGAGATCTCATCTTGGGGAGGGTTTCACGCTTATAT
>SXOW01000154.1 GCA_005778315.1 Acidobacteriota bacterium | reverse complement strand
GTGGCCCTGGAAGCGCGGCTTGTCCGATCCACTGGCCCCGATGCGAAGTGGGTAGCGCATGGGGAGTCGGTTCCCGACGAGGTCGAGGATCGGCGTGAGGTCCTGCGCCACCCCGTCGAGATAGACCCGCATCCCACCGGGCGCTTTGGATCCATCGTAGGTCGCAACCACGTGCTGCCACTCATTGAGCGCCACCGTGGCCACGGTCTCGGCCGCCACGCCATCGTCGAGCACCCGCGTCGAGAGGCTCAGCCGTATCTTGCCGTTCTCGAGATACAGCCCCCACCCGATCTCCCCTTGGTCTCCCCCTTCCGCACGGGACACGATGACTCCAGTGGACGCGCTCGGGTGAATCCAGGCGGCCAGACTGAATGCATCGTCATAGCCGAGATCAGGACTTGCCCCCGCATTCACGAAACGCTCGCCGTCAAAACTGGCCGCCGACCCGAGGCGTCCAGCCACGAAACGCGGCTGGCCATCCTCGAGCACGGCCGGATGGTCTTCGGTGGTCTGCGTGCCCGCGAGGTCGCCCTCGAACGCGTGATAGGCCAGCAGCCCGTCCCGCAGCGACCAGTCCACGCGCCCGGCCGACGCCAACGACGCTTCCCAGCCGGCCATCGCCGCGGCGGCCTCAGCATCCAACGCCCCCAGCGCCGCCCGCGCCTCGAGGAGTTGTGCGTCCAGCGCATCAATCTCGGCCTGTTGTTCGCGCGTGGGCGCCGTGATGAGCGGAGGCGAGTTCACGTACTTGAACGCTTTGCCCCGCTCCGGGATGTTGTTGAAATTGGCCAGGACCTCGTAGAACTCCTTCTGTGTGATGGGGTCAAACTTGTGGTCGTGGCATCGTGCGCAGCCCAAGGTGAGCCCCATCCACACGGTGCCTGTGGTGGCGACGCGGTCGACGGCGTACTCGACCAGAAACTCGTCCGTCACGATGCCGCCTTCGCCGTTCTGGCTGTGGTTCCGGTTGAACCCGGTGGCAATCGTCTGATCGAGCGTCGCGTCCGGCAACATGTCGCCGGCGAGCTGCTCGATCGTGAACTGGTCGAAGGGCATATTGGCGTTGTAGGCGTCAATCACCCAGTCACGCCAGCGCCACATCTGCCGCTCGCCGTCGGTTTGATACCCGTTCGTGTCGGCATACCGTGCGGCGTCCAACCACTCGCTGGCCATCCGTTCGCCAAACCGGGGTGAACTCAGCAGGCGATCGACAACCTGGTCATACGCATTCGCGGCGTCCGTGTTGAGGAAGGCGGACAGTTCCGCCGGTGTCGGCGGCACACCGGTGAGGTCGAGGGTCACCCGACGCAAGAGGGTAGCGCGATCGGCTTCGACCGCCGGGGCGAGCCCCTCCCCCTCCAGTCTGGCCAGCACGAAATTGTCGATCGGATTGCGTGGCCATTCGCGATCGGACACCACTGGTGGCGTCACCCGGTCCGGCGGGATGAAGGCCCAGTGCGGCTCATACGCGGCCCCCTGGTCGATCCACTGTCGAATGGTCTCGATCTGATGGTCGGGAAGCGCGGCCCGGCCTCGTGGCATCCGGGCGCTGTCGCTCTCGTGGGTGAGCCGCTGAAACAGGAGGCTCGCTTCCGCGTTGCCAGGCACGATCACCGGACCGCCGTAACGGCCTCGATCTGCGAGCGGGCCCTCCGGGATGTCCAGCCGCAGTCCGTCCTGCCGTGTCGGGGGGTTCGGCCCGTGACAGTTGTAGCACCCCTCGGCCAGGATCGGTCTGACGTCGCGATTGAACGTCACGGCCCGCTCCGGTCCCTGCGCGGACGCCACGTTCGGCTGGCCCGCGCCGTAGCCGACACCAAGCGCAAGCACCGCCGTCCAGGCCGATACCTGCCGCACCGCGATCCTCGTCATCCGCATAGCATCTCCTACCGGAATGGTTGGCTGCCCGAGCGCACCCGAATCACGTAACGCGTGGCCGCCTCCTCGGATCTGCACTCTCGTGCCGCAATCTTACAACGGAGCGACGTCGTACAGCAGTTTGACACCGATCAGTAGCAGCGAGCCGTGCACGACGCGGAAGAACAGCTGGTCCTTCACGCGCAGGTGGATACGCCGGCCGATCCAGATGCCCAGCGGAGCCAGGGGGAGCAGCACGAGCGACGTCAGCAGGTTGTCCGGCGTCCACTGCCCAAGCCATGCGTAGGGCACGACCTTGGACCAGTTCACCACGAAGAAGAAGCCGACGCTGGGAGCCTGGAATGTCGTGCGATGCATCTGCTGCGGCAACAGGTAGGCCTGAAGCGGCGGCCCCCCGGCATGCACCGAAAAACTGGTAAATCCAGCCAGCGCGCCCCAGACGACTCCCGCGAGGGTGCTCGGCGGGCGTTCCACTGTTGGTCCCCGCCGCACGAAGTAGCGGATCGCATAGGTCAGCGCCACCACGGCGACCAGCGCCCGCAGGCCATCGTCCGACAAGACATCGAACGTGATGAACCCGAGCACGGTACCAGCCAAGGCGGCCGGGAGCAGGATCCGCAGATTCGGGCGGTCCCACGCCCCCCAGTAGGCTCGGAGCGCCAAGGCATCCATGACCATCAAGATAGGCAGCAGCACGGCCGCAGCCTGGCCCGGGCTTACCACCATCGCCATGAGCGGGACACCCACGACCGCGATCCCGCCGCCGAGACCGCCCTTCGCGATGCCAGCAATCAGCACCGCGACGGAAGCCGCGACATAGAAACAAGGGTCGAGAATCACAGCGGGGGCGCGTCTTCGGCCCGTCAGTCAACTTCGATGAAGATCGGGTTGGAATAGAACCAGAGGCTGTCCCACGGATTCTCGCTCTGCTGGTCGGCTCGCGGCTCCAGCAGGTCCGTCCCCGTGCCGCGTACCCGCAGGTAGCGTGGCCTTGCTGACGCCGGCAGCGTAGTGGTCACGGTGTAGCGATCTCCATCGCGCTCCCAGTCAGGCCGAGTGAAACGCGCAAGCACCTGGGTGGTGGGATTCCGATCGACGCTGACATCGACGGCCGGCCCGGTCACCTCGCCGACAATCAGGTCGACCCGCCGGACCACCGGAGTGTCACCGCTGCCGTTTGCCACGTCGGGATCGCGGAACGCGATCGTGACGTCGACCTTCCGTGAGGCGTCGACGGTCAACGTGCCACCCAGTTCGGCGATACGTCCCCCGCTTCTGGCGGTCACATCCAGCGTCGTCACGAGGTCACCGGCCACGGCAAAGATCCGCCCCTGACGGAGTCCATCCAAGACATCCTCGTAGGTCGGTGCGGCCCGGACGTAGGTCTTGTGGAATTCGCCAGGCCAGAAGTCCACACCTGGCCTCGCCGGATCGGTGTAGTGCGCGTGCGAGTCCGATGACGCGACAATCCAGAACCGCCGCCCCTCGCCAAGCAGAGAGTCCCAGAGGCCGCCGACAATGGCGGTCATCTGGTCGAATCCGCCCATCGTGGGGGCTTCAGGATTCTGATACCGCCCGCGGGCGATCCCCGGTCGCCCTTCCACCTCCGGGCGGACGCTCCCATCGGCTGACAGCGTCGCCGCCTGATGCCCTGGCGCCCCTTCCATCCCCCTATAGACCTCCGGAGCCAGGTCGCTGTTCTCTCGTAGCTCCCACGGCTCGTCGAGACCATAAGTCCCGATGGCGGTAGCCGACCGCGAGGGGTGGTTCGCAAAAAGTAGCGGGAGACGTTCCAGTCCCTGGAGATGCGCCAGGGCGCGGCGCCGGGTCTCGGCGGAAAAACGCCGCGGGTCAGGCGGGAGGGCCCAATCCTGGTTGGCGTCGAACTCCCCTTCGAAGTCCCGCAACACGGTCGCTTCGTCGGCGGCACTGGGAATGATCAGCGTGTGGTGGTCCATGCCCGGCATGTTCAACTCCATGCCGTAGAACTGCAAGAGGTCTGGCATCAGTTCGCGCGACAGCTTGAGCTCGCGGTGCGCCTGAAGAAAATTGAGCTTCGCGTGGTCCGGACCGCCGTGGTCGGTCGTGACCATCCAGCGCAACCCGAATCGACGCGCCATGAACGCGTTGCCGGGAGTGGAATAGAGCGCGTCCTGCCCCTTGAGGGACACCGGCGGTATCCGACTGCTGTCAAACCCGGCGCTCCAGTGGCTGTGGATGTGGGAGTCTCCAGCCAGCCACTCGCGGTCAGGCGCAGACGCCGTCAGCACGATCGCGACGCCCGCCACGAACACAGCCGACGCGGCCACGAACCGACTCACCGTTGGCTGGCAGCCGCCTGCCGGTCGGCGCGGCGCGCCCCGCGCATGGTGTTTTGCATGCCGTAGTTTCCCTCGTGGCAGGTGTATTCGTAGAGCGGGCCCTCGGCCGCCATCATCGGCATTTCTACCGTCCACGGCCGCGTCCAGGTATCGGCGTCCTCCACGGTGAACTCGTAGAAGATCTGGTCCTCGGCGACGCGTGTGAATCGCTCGACCACGTGTAGTCCCTCGCCGGAGCCCTGGAATCCGGTCTTCAACGTGAAGTTCGTGGTGTCCACCACCAGCGTGTCCCCGTCCCAGCGTCCCACCGAATGGCCTGGCCACTGCCGGATTCGCGGTGAGACATGCGGCCGGTTGTCCGTCGGGACAATACGCGCCGGGTTGTTCTTCATCTCCGGAAACAGCACCACGTACCCGGGCACCTGGAAGATCTGGTAGAGGTCGTTGTAGGGGGGCGGCGTCATCGGCGGACCCTCATGCGTCCATGCGAGACACCGCTCCTGGGCCGGCCGGTTTTCGTGACTGTCGAAGCCACGCGCCTCGAGTCGCTGCGCCGCCAGGACGGCGGCGTTTTCGGTCCGAGGCGGAATCCGCCCATCGGGCGGGTCGACGATAAGCGACGTTCGACGACTGGACAGGCCCTTCGGGTTGGGCGTCCGCAGCCAGACGGAGTTGTCGTAGTGCGTGGGGTCCTCTTGCACGGTGGCCGAATCTCGAGACGCCGGGTCGTCGCCCAAGGCGTCAGCAAACGCCCCACCGCGTAGCGGGTCCACGCCCGGCGCGGTCAAGACCGCCGCCAGCGTCTCAGCCTGCTCGTCGGTCAAGAATTCCTGATCGCCTAGCTGCTCCGGACGCTGTAGCGGCGTAAAGGTCTGGGTCGTCCACACGCCCTGCAGATCGGGTCGACCATCCGCCATGCGCGGCATGGTCCACGCCGCAGGCGACTGGGAACGCGCGACTGCGGGAGCGGTCAGGAGCAGGACCGACGCGAGGAGCCCAAGGCGTTGCATGTGTGTCCTCCTGGAAGCAGCACGATTATACCGGCGCGCCGCGCACGAGCCTCGGAAAACCGACGCGGCGCTATAATAGTTGATGGCTCGACGCGCCGCATGGCCATGAAATATCTCGCATCTACGACAGGCGCCGCCGTGGTGGTGGCTACAAGTTTGGCGACGGCGGGGCCGGTGACTCTGACCGAGGTCACCACCTCGGCCGGGGTCCGGTTCACCCACAACAGTGGCGCGTTCGGCGAAAAGTATCTGCCCGAGACCCTCGGCTCTGGCGTGCTCTGGCTCGACGTCGACGCCGATGGCTGGCAGGACCTGCTGTTTGTCAACGGCACGAGTTGGCCCGGGCAACGCGGGTCCACCCACGCGGCACTGTATAGAAACAACGGGGACGCGACGTTCTCGGACATTACGGCCGACTCTGGGCTGACGGCGCCTCTATACGGCTTGGGCGGCACGGCGGCAGACTTCGACAATGACGGGACGGTGGATATCTACATCACCGCGCTTGGTCCGAATCGTCTCTATCGAGGGCAGGGCGATGGACGTTTCGTCGATGTGACCGCCGAAGCCGGGGTCGGTGACCCCGGTTTTTCCACCAGTGCGCTCTGGGTGGACTACGACGAGGACGGCCACCTGGACCTGTTCGTCGGCAACTACGTGGAGTGGACCGAGGAGACGGACCTCTACTGCCCGTTCGTCGACGATGCCAAGGCGTATTGCACCCCGGAGTCGTATCAAGGCCAGAGCCCGACGCTCTACCGCAACCGAGGCGACGGCACATTCGAAGATGTCACCAGCGCCGCCGGGGTCCGGGTGCCGTCCGCGAAGACCCTTGGTGTCGCGATGCTCGACTTCGACACCGATGGATGGACGGATCTGTTCGTCGCCAATGATCTCCAACCGAATCTGCTCTTCCGCAATCGTGGAGACGGCACATTCGACGAGGTTGGTGTGCTGTCGGGTGTCGCCTTCAGCGACACCGGCGTGGCTCGCGCCGGGATGGGGGTCGATGCGATCGACTACGACCGATCGGGACGGCCCGGCCTCATCATCGGACACTTCTCGTCCGAGATGACGGGGCTGTATCACAACGAGGGCGATGGGCTGTTCATTGACGAAGGACCACGATCGGCCATCGGACGTGCCTCGTTGCTGAGTTTGACCTTCGCGTGTTTCTTCTTCGACATCGACCTTGATGGATGGCCGGACGTCTTCGCGGTCAATGGTCACGTCAACGACCTCGTCGATCGGGTCCAGAACCGCGTGACGTACGCGCAACGGCCTCAGCTGTTTCTCAACGACGGCCAGGGCGGGTTCACCGAAGTGGCGCCAGCGGGGACCGCGCTGGACAGCCCGCTGGTGGGACGAGGCGCCGCCTATGCGGACATGGACAACGATGGCGATCTCGATGTCGTCGTGACCGTGAACAATGGCCCGGCCCGGCTGCTGCGCAACGACGGCGGCAACACCAACCACCTCCTCCGCGTGAGCCTCGTTGGCACCGAATCCAACCGCAGTGGCATTGGCGCGAGCGTGGAAATCACCGCCGCCGGTGAAGCGCGATGGCAACAGGTCAAGACTGGCTCCAGTTATCTGTCGCAAAGCGAGCTGCCGGTAACCTTCGGGCTCGGCGACGCGACCGCCGTGAGCGCACTTCGCGTGGTATGGCCCAGCGGTCAAATCGATGACATCGGCGCCGTGGCGGCCAACCAGGCGATCACGATCACCGAGGGCGAGGGACGGTCCGACGCGCGCCCGATCGGGACAGGGCGTTAGCCAATGCCCCGTCGCGCAGCCACCGCGCTTGCAACGGCGTGGCTCACGCTGCTCACGGCGGCGCCGCTCCAGGCACAAGGCGACCTCAGCGCGCTCCGCGAGCGCGCCGAGCAGGGCAACGCGACGGCGCAATTCAACCTCGCGCGGCAATACCTCACGGGGACCGGGGTGCCGCTCGATGCCCAGGAAGCAGTGCGGTGGTATCGCCGGGCGGCTGACCAAGGCCACGCCGGCGCGCAGCACAGTCTCGGCGTTCGCTACGACACCGGGTCCGCTGTCGCTGAGGACGACGTCGAGGCGGCCCGCTGGTACCGGTTGGCGGCCGAGCAGGGACACTGGGAAGCCCAGTTCAGATTGGGACGTCTCTACGCGGAGGGCGCGGCCGCGCCAGACCCGGCCGAGGCTGCCGATCCGGAGGCCGAGGCGGTTCGGTGGTACCGGCTGGCGGCTGAGCAGGGCCACGCCGAAGCGCAGTACGGACTGGGCCAGATGTATTTCAATGGTCGTGGGGTGGCTCCAGATCGTGCCGAAGCAGCACGCTGGGTCGAGCGCGCCGCGGCGCAAGGCCACGCGACCGCGCAGGTGACCCTCGCCAGCATGTACGAAACCGGCTCCGGGGTGCCTGCGGACGCCGCGCTGGCATTCCGGTGGTATCGCCTGGCGGCCATCCAGGGAGATGCCGCCGCGCAGGTCACGCTGGGCTACCTGTATGACGCGGGGAACGGCGTGCCTGAAGACGACACCGAAGCGGTGCGCTGGATCCGGCTGGCTGCCGAGCAGGGCACGGCCGAAGGCGCGTTCGCCCTCGGCAACATGTTCATGGCCGGGCGGGGTGTCGCCCGGGACCCTGTCGAGGCCATTCGGTGGATGCGCCGGGCCGCCGACCAAGGCTTCGCCCGAGCTCAATTCAACCTGGGCATCGTCTATGACACGGGCACCGGCGTGGAGCGCAGCGCCGCCGATGCGGCCTACTGGTTCGAACGCGCAGCCCACCAGGGTGAAACCTCCGCCCAACAGAATCTCGGAGTCATGTATGCCAACGGCGACGGTGTGCCGCAAGACCTCGTCTCGGCCCACATGTGGCTCAGTCTCGCGGCGGCGTCCAGCGCTGACGCCGCGCGCGCCGCCGCCCTACAGGGACGCGACACGGTTGCCGCGCAGCTCTCCGCCGCTCAACTTGCCGAGGCGCAAGAGCGGGCCCGGTCGTGGCTCCCCGTTGGAGAGTCGTCATCCCCTGCCGTTCGCCCGAATACCGGCGTCCCTGAAGGGTGACGGGTGACATCAGGCCCAACCGATGGCGCCAGGCGGGTGGCGTCCTATGTTGTCCCAGTGCCTCGTGCCGTGGGATAATGCCACGCTCGTTCGAACAGCTCATGTCCTTTGAGAGGAACCGCGATGATCAAGAAATTCGCTCCGGTTGTGGTCCTGTTGGCCGCGATGGCAACGCTAGCCCCGGTCTCGGCCGACGCCCAAAGCGAGGCGCCGATGCGACGGCCGGACGGGCAACCCGATATCTCCGGGACGTTCACGTTTCGGACCCTCACACCGTTTCAGCGCCCTGAACAATTCGCCGCACAGGAAACCCTGACCGAGGAGGCGGCGGCGGCATTCGAAGCGGCGGAGCGCACGCGCCAGAACCGAGACCTGTTCGACCCTGAAGCAGGGGCGCGCAGCGCCGGCTACCAGCCGCGGGCTGAGGGCGGCGTGCTCTCGTACAACGAGTTCTGGTACGAACGCGGTGTCGATCTGACCGACGAAAAACGGACGTCGCTCATCGTTGATCCGCCGAACGGACGGCTGCCGCCACGGGTCGCTGGGGCTACGGCGGCGGTTGAAGAGAGCGAAGAGTCCGAAGACGAACGCAACGCGGCACGGTACGACTCGTATACGAGCCGCAGCACGATGGACCGGTGCATCATGGGGTTCAACGCCGGTCCCCCGATGACGTCAGGCGCGTACAACAACAACGTGATGATCTTTCAGACGCCGGACCATGTCGTGATTCTCAACGAGATGGTTCACAACGCGCGGGTCATCCCGATTCACGATGTCGACACGCCCCCCTTCAAACAGTTCTCGGGCGTATCGCGCGGGCATTGGGAAGGCGACACGATGGTGATCGAGACCGATCAGTTCCGCGGGGGCGAGAGCGGCGGCACCAGCCCCAACAAGCACCTGGTTGAGCGATTCACCCGCGTGAACGCCGACCGAGTCGTGTATGAGTACACCGTCACGGACCCGACCGTGTACACGGCACCCTATACGGTCATGCTGCCGTTCCGACGCACCGAGGACCTGCTGTTCGAGTATGCCTGCCACGAAGGCAACATCGGCATGCACGGCATTCTGGCCGGCGCACGTGAGCTCGAACGGCAAGGCCGAAAACTGCGCCCCTAGCGCGGTCACGGTCGTCGCGCGGCAGGAGGCCAAGCATGGCTAACGCCTGGCCCGCGTTGGGGATGGCATGGGTAGTATCCGGGCCGACGCTTGGCAACCGCCAGCGTCGGCCCGTGTTGTAAGTTGAAGACCGTGGGTGGCCGGTGTGCCCGGCGAGACCGCTAGAACAAGTCGTAGCCTTCGGTCAGCTCGATAAAGGTACCCGCCGGGTCGGTGATAAACGCAATCTTGAGCCCGATGCTGGGGATATCCCGATACTCGACATCGAACGCAATCCCTTTGGCCTTGAGCCGCTCACAGAACGCCTCCAGATCGTCGAGTTCGAACCCGATGTGATCGATGGCCCGGCCGTCGGTTGGGGTTGGGGCGTGCTCACTCTGCGTGTTTCCGAAGCTCAGGTTCATCCCCGGCACGTTGGTCGTGGTCTGAATGCTCCCGCGCGGCAGCTTCTCGAGTCCAAACACATCGACATACCAGTCCAACAGCGACTCGAACTCCGGGGTGAAGAAATGAATGTGATAGCCAGACACCATCACCGGGAGCATCTGGTCTTCCTGTAGTTCCACGCGCACCCCGTCCGGCAGCGTGACGTAGGCGTTGTGCTGACCCTCGGCGCCCGTGAATTCGGAATCCACGGTGTAGCCGTCAGCCTTCCACTTCTCGAGCCACTTGCCGGTGTCGCGCACCTTGACCCCGAAGTGGTCCATGACCGACCCCTGGGACGGCCCGTCCGGCGTCGTTTCGGTGAAGGCAATCACGGTGCCGGGCATGCGCACGGCGCGCAGCGGTCCCTTCTGGGTGGCCACCGCGCCAAAATGTTTGACCCAGATCGCGGTGTGCAGGTCCACGTCGGTCACGTTGAGGTGCACGTGCCCGTAGGTCAGCCCCGCCTCGTTCGGCACCGCGAGCTGGGCCGACGCCAGGGTGGGCAGCGACGCCAGGACGACAACAGTCAGCAACATCCTCATCTTCGCTTCTCCTCGTGGCCGCTCGTGGCTGCGCCTCGTCGCGGGCGCGATCATCCACGCGTCCGATCGGGTTCGTTCGTCTGGAGTCCGATCGGGTTCGTTCGTCTGGAGATTGTAGTGTATCGTGCGGCCATGCCCACGAGACGAGTCCATCCCCAACTCCTGTGCCGCGTTCTCCTGGTGCTTGGCCTCGCCAACGCATGCTCGGACACCCAAGAAGCCGTCGCCCCGGCGATCGACTCGCCCGCCGTAGCCGACGCCTCCGATGTCCCGCAGTTTGCGGTGGACCCCTTCTGGGCGCGCGAGCTTCCGAACGACTGGATACTGGGCCAGGTGTCCGGGGTCGCGGTCGACGCGGAGGACCACGTCTGGGTGCTGCACCGCCCCGGCACCCTCGACGCCAGACAGCGCGGCGAGGAGGGCATGTGCTGCGTGCCGGCGCCGCCAGTGATTGAACTCGACGTCGACGGCCACGTGGTGCGTTCCTGGGGCGGCCCGGGAGACGGCTACGAGTGGCCCTCCAGTGAACACGGCATCCACGTCGACCACAACGGGCACGTGTGGGTCGGCGGCAACGGCCCGGACGACGCGCATATCCTGAAGTTCACGGCCGACGGCGAATTCCTTCTGCAGATCGGGCGGTCCGGCGAGAGTGACGGCAGCAACGACACCGAGGACCTCGGGCGCCCCGCCGGCATCCGGGTCGAT